>NZ_JBYCKU010000011.1:0-27900 GCF_057473545.1 Acidithiobacillus sp. TH-A67 | reverse complement strand
GCCAGCAGCCGCCGCAATTTTGCCGAAGGGGCCTTGCGCGCGGTGCGGTGGCTACAGGGTCGGCCAGCCGGACTCTACGATATGCAAGATGTTCTTGGTCTGCGCAGCACGCCTGCCGTAGAATAGGAATATCTGCAACATCTTATGGAGGTACCCATGCAATATGTAGTGGCCAACCGTGTGCCGGTCAAGCCTGAATTCCATCAGGAGTTTGAGGAACGCTTCCGCCGGCGCGCCGGTGAGGTAGAAAAACAGCCAGGATTTGTGCGTATGGAGATCCTGCGTCCGGTCGCCGAGGATGGCATGTACATCGTGCTCACCCATTGGCAGGATAAAGCCGCCTTCGAGGCTTGGCTGCGCAGCGACGACTTCAAGGCGGCGCACAAGAATCCATTACCCAAAGAGGCCTTTGGCGAGGGCGGCGGACTGGAACAACACGAGGTCATCATTTCTGCCGGTTGATTCCGGACGACGGAGAAGGGTTTTACTCATGGCAGAGTTACAGAAGCAGCAGGTCGAGCAGGCGCTGGCGAGCATTCAGGATCCCTATCTCGGCAAGGATCTGGCCAGTGCCGGTGTGTTGAAAAGTGTGGAGGGACAGAGGGTTCGTCTCGAACTGCCCTACCCTGCGCAAGGTGTGGCGAGTAAGCTGGGCGACGAGGTCGTCGCTGCGGTGCACAAGCTTATTGGCATCCGGCCAGAGATCGAGATTGGCCAGAATATCCGCACCCATCAGGCACAACGCGGCGTCAAGTTGCTGGACGGCATCAAGAATATCATCGCCGTCGCCTCGGGCAAGGGCGGCGTCGGTAAGTCCACTACCGCCGTCAATCTGGCCCTCGCGCTCGCGCAGGAAGGTGCGCAGGTAGGGATCCTCGATGCCGATATCTACGGACCTAGTCAGCCGCGCATGCTTGGCATCGAGGGTAAGCCGACCAGTAAAGACGGCAAAAAAATGGAGCCCATGGAAGGGCATGGCATCAAGGCCATGTCCATCGGTTTCCTCATCGACGAGGAGACCCCCATGGTCTGGCGTGGCCCTATGGTGATGCAGGCCCTGGAGCAGCTGCTGTCGGATACACGCTGGGGGGAACTGGATTATCTGGTCGTCGATCTGCCACCCGGCACCGGTGACACCCAACTGACCCTGGCGCAAAAGGTGCCGGTATCCGGTGCGGTCATCGTCACCACGCCGCAGGATATTGCTCTCCTCGATGCACGTAAGGGTCTGAAGATGTTCGAGAAGGTCGGCGTGCCCATCCTCGGCGTCATCGAGAACATGAGTTTCTACATCTGCCCGAAGTGCGGCAACGAAGATGACATCTTTGGTCATGGCGGCGGCGCCGCAATGGCAGAGCAGTATGGCGTGGAATTCCTCGGTGCCGTACCGCTCGATCGCAGCATCCGCAACGAAGCCGATAGCGGGGCACCGACGGTGGTAGGGGCCCCCGATTCGCCGTTGGCAAAGATCTACCGGGAGCTGGCGCGCCACGTGGCCGGCCGCATCGCCTTGCAGGCGGTGGACCACAGCCATAAATTCCCGAAAATCGTCATCGAAAACCGCTAGGAGAGCCGTCCATGGCCATCAAGTCCGACCGCTGGATCCGGCAAATGGCCGAAGAGCAGGGCATGATCGAACCCTTCGCAGCGCAGCAGGTGCGGCAGTTCGAGGGGCAGCCGATCATCTCCTACGGGCTCTCCTCCTATGGCTACGACATCCGCTGTGCGGGCGAATTCAAGGTCTTCACCAACGTGCGCAGTGCCATTGTCGACCCCAAAAACTTCAGCGAAGATTCCTTTGTGGAGTTTACTGGGGACACCTGCGTCATCCCCCCTAATTCCTTTGCCTTGGCACGCACGGTGGAATATTTTCGCATCCCGCGCAATGTGCTCACCATCTGCCTGGGCAAATCCACCTACGCCCGCTGTGGCATCATCGTCAATGTGACGCCTTTCGAGCCGGAATGGGAAGGTTACGTAACCCTGGAGTTTTCCAACACCACCCCCTTACCGGCCAAAATCTATGCCAATGAGGGGGTGGCACAGGTGCTGTTCTTCGAGTCGGATGAAGTCTGCGAGGTCTCCTACGCCGACCGCAAGGGCAAGTATCAGGGCCAGCACGGCGTTACCCTGCCGCGCGCCTGAAGTATCCCCATCTCCTCCTAGTGCTCGCTGTTGCTGGGCTCGTCCTCGGCGCGTGCGTGTCCGCCGCGATGGGTGAGGTAGAGAGCCAAAGCGACCAGGGCGATGCCCAGGGCCAGGTAGAGCAGGTCCAAGAAGTTACTTACATGCATGGACAGAGAGCGTTCGAAGAAACTGACGATGAGAATCATCAGGATCACCTTGGCCAGGCGATCCTTGAGGTCATCCAGGCTACGAATGAAGAGCACCCGGGAGCCCTTGGATGCACCCGCGACATCGATCTTGCTGATGAAGAGTTCGTAGAGACCTAGGGAAAAGATCAGCAGAATGGTGGCCAGCAAATAGCCATCGACGATACTGACCGCATGGGCGACCACCTGCAAGTGGAAGTTCTCGCGCGCCTCACTGCTTAAATTGGGATTGGCATAGCTGAGGATATGGCTGACCAAATGCCAGGCATCGACGGAGGTCACGAAAAAGACTGCAAAGGCCACCAGCAAGCTGGCGACGACGGCTAGCAAGACAGCAAAGCGACTGTTCCACAGCAACCATTCGAATACTGCCTCGATTTTATCGCCCATTACCATCCTCGCAGTTTTTGGTCGTCAATGTGTTCCGGTGCTGCCGAACCCGCCCTCACCGCGCTCGCTGGCGACGAATTCTTCCACCACGCGTACTTGGGGGCGCAGCACCGGCACCAGAATCATCTGCGCCACGCGCTCGCCTACGGCAATGGTGAAGGGTTCTGCGCCCCGATTCCACAGGGATAGCTTGAGCGGGCCCTGGTAATCGGCATCGACCAAGCCTACTAGATTCCCGAGCACCAGCCCCTTGTGCCCCAGCCCGGAACGCGGCAGCAGCAGGGCGGTGACGGCGGGATCGCCAATATGCATGGCAAAGCCCGCCGAGATCAAGGTAGCCTCGCCCGGCGCCAGGCTCAGTGGAGTCTCGATGCAGGCGCGCAGATCCATACCCGCTGCAGCGTCACTGGCGTAGTGGGGAAGGGGCCAGTCGCGGCCAAGGCGGGGGTCGAGAATGCGAATGGCGAGCTTGTCCATCTAGATCTTTCCGTGCAGGCAGGAGTCGAGATGATGCAACAAGGCACGGGCTAGGTCGAGCTTGTCACTACGCGGCAGCTCCCAGCGGCGGTCGGAACAGTAGAGCACCGCAGCATTCTCCGACCCTCCCATCGCGCCGCTGCGTAGATCGTTGAGCACCGCGAAATCGGCTCCCTTGGCGCGCAGCTTCGCCACGGCGCGCTTCTCATCGCCATGGGTTTCCGCGGCAAAGGCAAGGAGATAACGGGGACGCGCTGCGCTTTCGTGCAGGCTGCGGACGATATCCGGATTGGGGAGCAAGGCGAGCTGATTCGGGATCTCGCCTTTCCCTTGTTTATCATTGACGGTGCTTGCGGGGCGATGATCGGCGACGGCAGCATTGGCGATAAAGAGATCGACCCGCTGCAGCTGCACGATGTTCTGACAGGCCGCCAGCATGTCCCGTGCCGATTCGACGGCAATGCGCCGCACTCCACTGGGGCAGGGTAGGGACGTTGGGCCACTGACCAGGGTTACCTGCGCGCCGCGTTCGGCGGCGGCCTGGGCCAGGGCATAGCCCTGGCGGCCGCTGGCGCGATTGCTGAGTCCCCGCACCGGATCCCAGGCCTCCCAGGTGGGACCGGCGGTGACGAGGACCTGTCTACCAGCCCAAGGTTTGCTCGCTAGAGCGAGACACAGCTCGTCGATGATATCCGGCACCTCCAGCAGGCGACCCGCGCCGGTCTCGCCACAGGCGAGTTCGCCGTTGGCGGGCCCCAGAAAGGTTGCACCATCTGCCTGTAGCTGGCGCACGTTCCGTTGGTTGGCCGGATGCTCCCACATGGCCGTATTCATGGCCGGCGCCAGAAATAGTGGCGCGCGGCTGGCAAGAACGATGGTGCCCGGCAGGTCGCTGGCGAGTCCCTGCGCCAGACCGGCAAGGCCGTTGGCGGAAACTGGGGCATAGAGCAGTGCGTCGGCCCAACGCGCCAGCGCAATATGCTCCATCGCGGCTTCTTCCTCGGGGGAGAAGAGTGATTGCCGCACGGGTTGCCCGGTCACGGCCTGCAGAGCCAGTGGCGCGACAAAATCGGCGGCGTGGCGACTCAGCGCCACGCGCAGCTCGACGCCACGGTCCCGCAAGCGACGCGCGAGTTCCGGCGTTTTGTAGGCGGAGACGCTACCACCAATCATCAAAAGGATTTTTTTGCCCGCCAGTGGGTCCATGTTGGCCTTGCTTTCCAGTACAATACCGATGAATAGGATACGAAAAAGAGGGAGCGCATGGCTATTCGGGATTGGCCCACGGACGAACGGCCGCGGGAACGTTTGTTGGCGAAGGGGGCGGAGAGTCTGTCCGATGCGGAATTGTTGGCGATTTTTTTGCGGGTAGGGGTGCGTGGCAAAAGCGCCGTCGAACTGGCGCGTGATCTCTTGCAACGCTTTGGTGGGTTGCGAGGACTCTTGACAGCTCCGCAGGAGGCCTTCTGTGCTGAGCATGGGCTCGGTACCGCCAAATTCGCGCAGTTGCAGGCGGTGCTGGAGATGGCGCGGCGCCATCTGGCAGAAAGCTGGCAACGGGGCGAAGCCCTGGAGTCGCCACGCCGGGTAGCGGAATACCTGCGTGCCAGCCTGCGCGATCGGGCACGCGAGGTCTTTGCGGTGCTTTTTCTCGATCAGCGTCATCGTGTCTTGCGCTTTGAGGAGATGTTTCAGGGCACCATCGATAGCGCCAGTGTGCACATCCGCGAGGTGGCCAAGCGCGCCCTTGAACTCAACGCGGCAGCGCTGATCGTGGCGCACAATCATCCTTCGGGGGTTGCCGAGCCGAGTACGGCGGACCGGCAGCTCACCCGCCGGCTGGAGGATGCCCTGCGACTTTTGGACCTGCGTTTGCTCGATCACTTCATCGTCGGTGATGGCGAGCCGGTCTCCCTGCGCGAAGCGGGCGGTTGGTGAGAAAGAACGCCCCTCTCTGGCGCCGCGGACGCTACGCGCTGGCCGGTCTGGCAAGCGCCGTGCGTGGGGAGGCGAGCTTTCGGACCGAGCTGGGTGCTGCAGTTTTGGGAATTGCTCTCCTGCTTTGCACGGGTGCGCCGCTCCTGTGGTGGGCCTTGTTCATCTTGCTGATGGCGGCGATCCTGGCCGCCGAGCTGCTCAATACCGCCATCGAAACCCTGGCCGACCGTGTCGAACCGGAGCTGGACCCGTTCATCGGCCGTGCCAAGGATCTCGGCGCAGCCGCAGTATTCGTGCTCAGTGTTGCCGCTATCCTGATGGCTGCATGTTTGCTGTTGGCCTTCTTTCAGGGAGGGGCGGGTTTTGCACCGCCTTTCTGATCCGTCTATAGTGATCAAGGGAATTTTTGGGTAACGCACGCTATGGGTATCAACGCCTCCCTCACGATCATCGCGGTAGTGTCCATTTTTTCACTCGTCATATTGGCCGCGGTAGCTGGCGTGGTGATTCGTACCTTTCTGCGGCTGGAACGGGTTCTGGCCCGGGCAGAGCAAGAAGTTGGGCCGCTGTTGTTTGACCTGAAAGTTGCAATCGGCGAATTACAAAAGATCATCCGCGGTGGCGGCAAGCAGCTCCAGCATGCCGAGGCGACATTACGGTATATCGATCGGGAACTGCGGGATACCGTTGATACCCTGACGCTCCCGGTCCAAGAACTTGGACTCTGGGTCAAGGCCGTGCGTACTGGTTGGCGTTACTTTGCTCGCCGTCGTCATTGAGGCTTTCTGTTTCGTAACTCACTGGAGGTTTGCATGAGAAATTCAGCAGCAGGATTCATGATGGGCTTACTCGTTGGTGCCGCCGCTGGCGTCTTGCTTGCCCCAGCCAGCGGTGTCGAGACCCGCGACGATCTCCGGCGCAGAATGCAACGCGGCAGGGAGCAGCTGCGCGAACTGGAGACGGTCACGGAGGAGCGCATTTCCCGGCTCCTCGACGAAATCCAGGAAAAGACCCAACAATTGATGGCCTCTGGCGGTGAATTGGTGGATGCCAAACGCCAAGACCTGCTGGAAGCCATTCAGGTGGCGAAGCGGGCATTGGCCGAAGAGCGCGAGATCCTGCTGCGCTCCCGCCGCGAGCGGCAGATCGAGGCGGACAACGAGGACTCAGAGGATTGACCGCGCAGTTTTTTATGCGGTAATCAATCAAATCATGGTGCAAGGGGCGTCTGGCGCCGCTAAGATAATGCCAGTTTTCTGTCGAGGAGTAATAAAATGGCTGATAAATTGTTGATGGTCATGGTCAACACCGATCCTTCCAATCCCCAGGAACTGGGTGCGCCTTTCTTCCAAGCCACGGTTGCTGCGGCAATGGATTTTGAGGTGGAGGTGGTGCTTACCGCTCGCGCTGGCGAGCTGGCCAAGAAGGGCGTGGCGGAAAAGATGCACGTCATGCCGGGCAGCCCCAAGAGCGTTCACGATTTCATCAAGGATGCCCACGAAGCGGGCGTGAAGTTCTTCGTCTGTACCCCCACCCTCGAACTGTGGGATTGCACCAAGGAAGACCTCATTCCCGAAGTGTCGGACGTGGTCGGTGGCGCCTATGTCATCGAACAGGCCATGGACGACGATGTCGTCACCTTCACCTACTAAGTCCACAGCATGACGCCTACCCATTTGGGGCCGGCTGAACAGTTGTTCAGTGCGGAGGCGGTGCACGCGGCCATCCAACGGATGGCCGTTGCCATTAATGCCGACCTGGAGCCGTTGGTACCGCACCGTCCGGTCATTGTGCTGACAGTCCTGTCCGGCGCCATTGTCGTCGTCGGGCAGTTGCTGCCCCTGCTGCATTTTCCGCTGCATCTGGATTGCGTACAGGTCAGTCGCTACGGTGACAAGACTCGTGGCGGCGATCTGCTGTGGCGTCTGACGCCACGGGAGAACCTGCTGGATGCCACCGTGCTCATCGTCGATGATATCCTCGACGAGGGTGTCACCCTGCTGGCCCTGCAGGACTATTGTCGTGCCCAGGGGGCAGCAGCGGTGCGCACGGCGGTGATGGTACGCAAGGAGCGCGAGCGTCCCTGTGCCGTGCCCGTCGATTATGTGGGCTTGGAGGTGCCGGATCGTTTCATCTTTGGTTTCGGGCTCGATGCCCGGGGGCTCGGCCGTAACGCCCCTGGTATTTTTGTGCTGGCGGAGGAATTATGAGCAGTGTCGGAATCCTCGGCGGTAGCGGCCTGACCAAGCTCAAAAACCTGGAAATTCGCCACCGTCGCATCATTCGCACGCCCTTTGGCGAGGCCTCGGGTCCTCTGACCTTTGGTGTTCTCAATGGTCAGGAGGTCGTTTTTCTGGCCCGCCATGGCTATGGTCACACCATCCCGCCCCATCGAGTCAACTATCGCGCCAACATCTGGGCCTTGCATCATGTGGGGGTGAGCCATCTGATCGCGGTGACCGCCGTTGGTGGAATCACTGCCGCGATGCAGTCCGGTGTCCTGCTGGTGCCGGATCAGCTCATCGATTACACCCATGGTCGCCCCAGCACCTTCTTCGAAGGGGGAGAGGCGCAACAGGTGATTCACATCGACTTTTCTGAACCCTATTGTGCCAATGTGCGGCAACGGCTTCAGCAAGGGGCCGAAAAAGCCGGAATCTCGGTGCATCCGGGAGGCACCTACGCTGCGACCCAGGGACCGCGTTTGGAAACTGCCGCAGAAATCCGCCGGATCGAGCGGGACGGCGGCGATGTGGTGGGCATGACCGGCTGTCCAGAAGCCGTTCTGGCACGGGAGATCGGTCTTTGTTATGCGCCCTTGTCATTGGTGGTGAATCCCGCCGCGGGCAAGTCGGCGGAACCGATTACCATGGAAGGTATCGACGCCGTGATGCATGAGGGTATGGCACGGGTGCGTGCGGTACTCGCCGCGGCGGTCCCGTTGCTGGCCGACTGCCCGCCCTGTGATTGTGGCATGGCGATAGGTCCGGAGGCCCTCAAGGCGCTGCACAAGGCGCCGCTTGCGCGAAAAAAGGCAACGCCCTCAGTCTGATTCAGCGCAGAGTCACGAACTCTTCGCTGCTCGTGGGGTGGATGGCGATAGTGTCGTCGAAGTCCCGTTTGCGAGCGCCCATACGAATGGCTACGGCGAAGCCCTGCAGCATCTCCTCCACCCCGTCGCCTATGGCATGCAGTCCGACAATGCGCTCCTCGTGTCCCACGGTCACCAGCTTCATCGCGGTCCGTTCCGGTTCGCTCTGAAAAGCGCGTAGCAACGGTACGAAGCGGCTCTGGTAGCATTTCACCTGCTCATCGCCATAGCGCTCCCGAGCCTCAATCTCGCTCACCCCCACCGTGGCGATGGGCGGATGACTGAAGATCACCGTGGGCGTCAGGCTGCTGTCGAGGTGTCGCTCGCTCTGCCCGCCGAACAGTCGATCGGCTAGACGGCGTCCGGCGGCAATGGCGACGGGGGTTAGGGCTGGCGCGCGCGTGATATCGCCTACTGCGTAGATGCCATCCACAGTGGTGTTCTGGAACTTGTCGACGGCAAGAAAACCATCGCCATCGGTAGCCAGGCCTGCCGCCACCAGACCGAGATCGCTGGTCTGCGGGCGGCGGCCAATGGCCCAGAGTACCGCATCGAGGCCCCCGAGGCAGTCTCCTTGCGCAAAGTCGAGACACAGGCCATTCGCGTCGCGCCGAAGCTGCCGCACCTGACGTTGGGCGAGGAGGTTGATGCCTTGCGCCTGCATGGCCTCCATCAGGTGTTCCCGCAGCATGGGCTCAAAACTATGGAGGAAGTGATTGCGCCGCATCACCAGCGAGACATCGCTGCCCAAGGCGCGCAAGACGCCAGCTAGTTCAACGGCGATATAGCCGGCACCCACCACGGCTACCCGCTGCGGCTGCTCGCCAAGGGCGAAGAATCCGTCGGAATCCATGCCAAGCTCGGCTCCGGGGATCTCTGGCCAGATCGGTGTTCCGCCCGTTGCCAGGAGGATCTTCGCTGCGCTGAGCAGGGTCTCGTCATCGACGCTGACCTGATTCTTGCCGCGCAAGCGACCATGACCGCGAAAAAGCGTCACGCGGTTGTTCTCTAGACCCTCGGCATAGCGCCTGTTGAGTCGCTGGATGTAGGCATCGCGATGGCTTTTGAAACTACCCCAGTTGAAGTCCCAGGGCGTTGCCGAAAAGCCATAGCCCTGTGCCAGCTCGTGGCTAGCTGCCAGGTGGGCAGCGTTCCAGAAGAGCTTTTTGGGGACACAACCGACATTGACACAAGTGCCCCCCAAAGGGCCCTCTGCCACCAAGGCGACGCGGGCACCATAGGAAGCGGCGCGGTTGGCGCTGGCAATACCGCCGCTACCGCCGCCGATGACGATAAAATCGAAGTCTGTTGTCGCGCTCATGGGTAAGCTCCTTACGACGTCATAGAGACGCCGTGTTCCAGATCGGGTTACGGTTAGTGGGCGGCGAGATGCTTGGCCAGATCGTCGGCACCACCGATGTGTTTGCCGCCAATGAAGACCTGTGGCACCGTCGAGCGTCCAGAAACTGCACGCACCGTCCGCGAGCTGATTCCCGTACCCATACCGGTATGTACCTCCTCGAAGGGAAGGTTGCGTTCCTGCAGCATCGCTTTGGCGCGGGCGCAGTGCGGGCAGCCTGCACGGGTGAAGAGCGTGATGAAGGCCGGATCCTGGGCGTTAGGGTTGATGTAGCGGAGCATGGTGTCGGCATCCGAAACCTCGAAGGGATCACCGGGCTTGTCAGGCTCGATGAACATCTTCTCGACAATGCCATCCTTCACCAACATGGAGTAGCGCCAGGAGCGCCGTCCAAACCCCAGGTCGGCCTTGTCCACCAGCATACCCATGCCGGCGGTGAACTCGGCGTTGCCATCGGGAATCAGGCGCACATTCTCGACGGCGAGTTCCTTGCCCCAGGCCTCCATGACAAAGGCGTCATTCACCGAGATGCAAAGAATGCTATCGACGCCGTTTTCGCGCAAGACCGGCGCCAGCTCGTTATAGCGGGGCAAGTGGCTCGAAGAACAGGTGGGTGTGAAGGCGCCAGGCAAAGCAAAGACCACTACTGTCTTGCCGGCGAAGAGTTCCTTCGTGCTGACATCCTTCCATTGATTGTTTTCCCGGGTGCGAAAAGTGACCTGGGGTACTGCCTTTCCTTCCATATTGCTGAGTTTCATGGATCGAGCCTCGATGGGTTCATCGAAATTGATGAAGCCTTAGGCTAGACAATGTCTAAAATATTTGCAAACGCCGCTCACTCTCTCAGGCGAGACCGAGAATACTGCTGACAAACTCCAGCCCTCCTTGGCGAATCTGATAATCCGCTTGGGCGCGGACGGCGGGCTTGGCACGATAGGCAATGCCCACTCCGGCCTTGCGCAGCATGGGTAGATCATTGGCCCCGTCGCCAATGGCGACGCATTGGCTGGCATCGGTGCCCGCGGCAATAGCGAGGAGGTCCAGGATATCGGCCTTGGCCTCGGCATCGACGATATCGCCGATGACCTCGCCGGTGAGCTTGCCATCGCGAATGTCGAGCTGATTGGCAAAGGCGTAATCAAGATCGAGTTCTTCCTGGACATGCCGGGTGAACTGGGTGAAGCCGCCAGAGACGACGGCGGTTTCCATCCCCGCACGCTTGGCGGCGGTGACCAAGTCGCGGGCCCCCGGGCTGAATTGTAGACGCTCACGAATCACGGCATCGATGGCGCTGACCGGGGTACCGGCAAGCAGGCGCACGCGCTCGCGCAGGGAACTGCGAAAATCCAACTCGCCGGCCATGGAACGTTCAGTGATCGCCGCGATCTTGCTTTTCAGGCCGAGATGCGCACCGAGCTCGTCGATGCATTCGATGGCGATCAGGGTGGAGTCCATGTCGCTGATCAACAGGCGAAACTGGCCGTTTTCCCAGTTGGGTGTGAGGGCGACGTCGACGGGAAACTCCATCAGTGCCTCGACCAGCTGGTGGTTGGCAAGGGGCAGGGCGGCGGCATCGCCCCAGATCTCGATCACCAGCTCATTGCCCTGGGCGAGTAGCACCCGGCCCGGCAGAAAGGCACGTAGTTGCAGACTGGTCAGTGCCCGGCGCAACATCGTCGGACTCAGGGCCCCGCGCAAAACCAGGCGTAGAGGCTCTTCTGCGTCTGTTGCGGGGCCCCAGAGGATCTCCCGCTCCTGCGCCAGCCCCTGGCGTGCCAGCTCCTCCAGGAAGGGTTGCAGCTCGGCAAAGTCGGCGGGCAGGCGCCAGCTCTGCAGCCAGCTCCCGGCAATTTCCCGTTGCTCGATTTCTCCGGCAACGATCTGGCTCATACTGGCGGGCAAGGCCATACGTCCCTGTTGGGCGGGACTCAAAATGGCGAGGCGGGTGGCAGGCATGCTTTTACTCCTTGCTTGAGTCAGGGCCATTGAGTTCGTCGATGAGCATAAGAAGGGCTTCGCATCGCGCCTGGCCGTCGGGCAGGGTACGGCGGATGCGCAGGCGGTCCTGACCCTCGAGCTGGAAAGTCTGCGATTCCTTCTGGATCTTCTGTAACAGGCGGTCCACCGGCAAGCGATGCTGTGCGCTCAGGGTCAAGCGTGCGCCCTGCGGTCCCGCGTCGATGGCGGTAATGCCCAGGCTCTCGGCCAGAATCCGCAGTTGCGTCTGGCAGAGCAGGGTCTTGACGGCATCCGGCAGGGCGCCAAAGCGATCCACCATCTCTACCATGATCTCACCGATCCCTTCGCTCTTGCGCAGGTTGGCCAGGCGTTTATAGAGCTGCAGACGCAGTTGCACGTCGGGCAGGTAATCGGAAGGGATGAGCGCCGGGGTGTTGAGATGGATCTGTGGCCCCTCCGCCTGTTTTTCCGCCAGACTTTGCGGATCCTTGCCGGCGCGGATGGCAGCGACGGCGTCGTTCAGCCATTCCATGAACAGGGTAAAGCCCACTTCATCCATGTGTCCGCTCTGGGCATCGCCCAGGAGCTCGCCGGCACCACGAATCTCCAGATCATGACTGGCCAGGGCAAACCCTACGCCAAGCTCTTCCAGAGACTGGATGGCGTCGAGGCGACGTTTGGCGTCGTCAGTCATGGCGCGCGGATCGGGGGTGAAGAGATAGCAGTAGGCCCGCTGATGTCCACGCCCGACGCGCCCCCGCAGCTGATGCAGCTGCGCTAGGCCGAAGCGGTCGGCACGGTCGATGAGCATGGTGTTGGCACGCGGGTTGTCGATGCCTGATTCGATGATCGTGGTACAGAGTAACAGGTCGAAGCGTTGATGATAAAAATCTAGCATCACCGCCTCCAGTTCGGCCTCCGGCATTTGCCCGTGGGCAATGCGGATGCGCGCCTCCGGCAGCAGGCGTTGTAGCAATTTACCGCTGCGCTCGATATCCTGTACTTCGTTGTGCAGATAGTAGATCTGCCCACCCCGATGCAGTTCGCGTTGGCAGGCCTCGCGAATGGTGTCTTCGGCAAATTCCTGCACAAAGGTGCGTACCGGTTGCCGGCGCTGCGGCGGCGTGGCAATCAGCGACAGGTCGCGCAGTCCCGCCAAGGAAAGATTCAGCGTGCGGGGGATGGGTGTTGCCGTCAGGGTAAGTACATCCACCTCACTGCGCAGGGCCTTGATCTTTTCCTTATGGCGCACGCCAAAGCGATGCTCCTCATCGAGAATCAGGAGTCCCAGGTCGGCAAATTGCACATCGCTCTGGAGCAGACGATGGGTGCCAATGAGGATCTGAATGTTGCCGGCTGCGGTATCCGCAAGGATCGCGCTGCGTTCCTTGCCCTTCTGAAAACGG
Source organism: Acidithiobacillus sp. TH-A67 (assembly GCF_057473545.1). Lineage (NCBI taxonomy): Bacteria > Pseudomonadati > Pseudomonadota > Acidithiobacillia > Acidithiobacillales > Acidithiobacillaceae > Acidithiobacillus > Acidithiobacillus sp. TH-A67. Next base: position 14,946 of record NZ_JBYCKU010000011.1, on the reverse strand, counting down.
GAGAGCATGGCGACGCGGATGGGTAGCCCGGCAAAGCGATCGCGAAAGTTCTCGAAATGTTGCTGGGCGAGGAGGGTGGTAGGTACGAGAATGGCCACCTGGGCGCCGCTGTGGGCGACCAGGAAGGTGGCACGCAGGGCCACCTCGGTCTTGCCAAAACCGACGTCACCGCAGACCAAGCGGTCCATGGGGTGCGGCCGTTGCAAATCGTCGAGAACAGCATCGATGGCGGCCTGCTGGTCCGGTGTTTCCTCAAAGGGAAAGCGGGAAACAAAGTCCCAATAGGCGTCACCCGGTGCCGGGAAGCTCCTTCCTGGACGCGCGGCGCGGCGCGCGTAGGTGTCGAGCAGCTCGCTGGCGGCATCGATCGCCTTCTGCCGCGCCTTGGCCTTGGCCTTGCTCCAGCGCGTATTCCCCAGACGCGACAGCTCGATTTCCTCGCTGTTGCCGACAAAGCGGCTGACGCGGTCGAGTTGTTCCACCGGTACATAGACCTTGGCATCGCCGGCATAGGCAATGCTCATGTACTCGTTGACATCCCCTTGCCCGGCAAAGGGGGTGTCCAGCGCCAGAAAGCGCCCGATGCCGTAATCCTCATGGACCACCACGTCGCCGGGCTGCAGTTCTCCCAGGTCGCGCAGCAGATTTTCCATGCTCCGCTGGCGTGCGCGGCCGCCACGGCGCTGGGCAAACACCCGATCGCCAAAGATCTGCGCTTCCGAGATCAACGCCAGATCGATACGTCCCCGCTGCTGATGCAACAGTCCTCGCTCCAGCGGCGCCACCGCGAGGGCAAGGGGGGCGGGCCCAGCGGAAAATTCGGACCAGTTGCGGACCCGTTGCACCGTGACGCCCAGCCGCTGTAGGTGCTCGCCCACCGCTTCGGCGCGTCCAGCGGATTCCGCCGCCAGCACTACCCGAGCACCGCCGGGAAGCTCTTGCAGAAAGCGCTCGAGACCGAGCAGAGGATTTTCACTGTTGCCCTGCAGGGAAGGGGGAGGCAAAAAGCCTTGCGCCTCGCCCTGCATCTGTTCGCTGAGCCGCAAAATGGGGTAGGCCGCTAATCGTTGCTGCCAAGAGTCCTCGCTCAGCAACAGTTCGTCAGGCCGCAGGATGGGATGGGCACGATCGCTGCTGCGCTCGGCATAGCGTTCTTGCCATTCCTGGCGCAATTGCTGAACGGCGGCCGCAAGCCCGGACTCCTCCAGCACGATGCTGTCCTTCGGCAGATAATTACTGATGTCGCCGCAAGCTTCAAAAAACAGGGGTAGGTATTGCTCGGCACCCGCCGGTATACTGTTGCGACTGGCGGCACGGTAGACCTCCGCCTGTTGCGGGTCGCCGCTGAAGCGGGCGCGAAACTGTGCACGAAAGCGTTGCAGGTCCTCGCTGGCAGTCGGAACTTCGCGTGCCGGCAGCAACTCTACCTTTTCCACTTTGCCGAGACTCCGCTGGGTTTCTACGTCGAAGGCACGAATGCTGTCGATCTCGTCACCGAAAAGCTCGATCCGATAGGGAAGGGGGCTGCCGCTCGGGAAAATGTCGATGATGCCACCGCGCCAGGCGATTTCCCCTGCTTCCGACACCTCGCTCACGCTCTGATAGCCGGCATCGATGGCACGCTGGCGGAAGGATTCGAGGGGCAAGCGCGCCCCCAGGTGGAGCCACAGCGCATGACGGTCGAGATGGCTCGGCGGCGGTAGAAACTGCAGCACCGCGCTTGCCGGAGCGATGATCAGTCCCCGCCAGTGCGGCAGCGCCGCGAGAGTGGCCAGCCGCGCGGTGCTGATCTCGGCCGGAGGATTCAAGCGATCGTAAGGAAGCACTTCCCGATCGGGAAAAACCAGCGGTGCAGGTAATTCCGGCGCGAAAAATTGCCATTCCCGTTGCCATTCTTCTATCGTGCGGCTGGCGTTGACGATCAACAGGATCGGGCGCTGCAAGCGGCGTTGTAGGGCCGCCGCCAACAGGGCCTGAGCGGCCCCCGGCGTCGGCGGCAGGGTAGCGGTTTTTCCGGGTTGGGGGACCAGTGACCCGAGCCAATCCATCAGCAAGACGGCACATCCTCAAAAAGCCAAGGCGACAGTCTATGCAGGCAAAGAAAAAACTGCAAAAGTCGCGGTCATTCGGGTATGCTGGCGCAGCGATCAGGAGGACGTGCATGGAACAAATCTGGGCCTTGATCCCCGCCGGTGGACGCGGGCAGCGATTTGGCGGTGCCGTCGCCAAACAATATCTGCAACTGCGCGGTCGCCCGGTGCTTGCCCATGCCCTGCAGCCCTTTTTGACCGAGCCGCGCATTCGTGGCGTACAACTGGTGTTGCCCGGCGCAGATCTCGCCACCGGCGCTTGGCGTGAGCTTCTTGGTCCGCAAAGCCGAAGCTTTCTGCCCCCGGTGGTAGGCGGGGCGCAGCGCCAGGACTCGGTGCGACTCGGCCTGCGCGCGCTTCTGGAACATGGCGCCCTGCCGCAGGATTGGGTGCTGGTCCACGATGCGGCGCGCCCTTGCCTGCAACGGGGCGATCTGCATGCGCTCCTGGATGCCTTGCCCAGAGCCCCACAAGGGGCTTTGCTGGCCTTGCCGGTAGCCGATACCCTCAAGCGTGCCGCGGGCGAGCATGTGGTGGCCACCGTCGAACGTAGTCATCTCTGGCGTGCCCTGACTCCCCAGGCCTTTCCCTTGGGTGCGCTGCTCGAAGCCCTCGACGATGCCGAGCAGCAGGGTGCCCCGGTGACCGATGAGGCCTCGGCTATGGAACGGCGCGGCTGGCACCCCCTTCTGGTGCAGGGCCACGCCGATAACCTCAAAATCACCTATCCCGAAGATTTGCCCTTGGCTGAGGCCATTCTGGCCGCGCGTGGGTCGTGAAAGGAGAACTATGGAGATTCGCATAGGACAGGGCTTTGATGTGCATGCACTGGTGGCAGATCGTCCCCTGATTCTGGGCGGCGTGCGGGTGCCTTATGAACTCGGCCTGGCCGGTCATTCCGATGCCGATGTCCTCATCCACGCCATTTGCGACGCATTGCTTGGCGCGGCGTCCCTGGGTGATATCGGCAAACACTTCCCGGATACCGACCCTCGTTTTGCCGGCGCCGATTCGCGTCTACTGCTCCGTCACTGCGCCAGCTTGCTGCAGCAGGAGGGGTATCGCATCGTCAATGTCGATTCGACCCTCATCTGTCAACGCCCCAAATTGGCGCCGCATATTCCCCAGATGCGGGAATGTCTCGCCAGTGACCTGCAGATTCCGCTCACTGCTGTCAGCGTCAAGGCGACGACGACAGAGCAGTTGGGCTTTACCGGCCGTGGCGAAGGCATTGCCGCTCAGGCCATCTGCCTCATCCAAGATGTCTGAGATCCCCGAGCGGTGGTATCCGGAGCTGGCGCTTGCCCGCCCGGTAGGCGTCTTTCGTTCCTCCCCTGAAAGCTTTTTTGTGGAAGAGGTGTTGCCTTTTGCTGCTGATGGCGAAGGCGACCATGCTTGGCTATGGGTCGAGAAGACGCGGCGCCACACCGAGGAGGTCGCCCGGCTGCTCGCGCGCTTTGCGGGCGTCCCAGCGCGAGACGTGGGCTACGCGGGTCTCAAAGACTACCATGCCCGTACCAGACAAGCCTTTACCGTGCCGCTCGTCGGCCGTGAGAAACTCGATTGGGGCCAGTTCGCCGCTGAGGGGATGCAAATTCTCGCTATCGACCGGCATCGGCGCAAACTACGGCGCGGTGTGCATCGCGGTAATCGATTTCGCATGCATCTACGCGACGCCAACGAAAGCAACGCTTGGGACAGCGCCTTGCAGATTTTGGCGCAACAGGGCTTCCCCAACTATTTCGGGGCGCAGCGTTTCGGGCGCGACAATCTGGCCGCAGCCGGACGCCTGCTGACTGGTGGGCGGCGTGGACGTATGCCACATCATCTGCGCGCGCTTTTGTGGTCGACGGCGCGCTCCGCGCTATTCAACTTGGTTCTTGCCGAGCGGGTGCGACAGAAAAGCTGGAACTGCATCCTGCCCGGTGAGATCATCCAGTTGGCCGGGACGCATAGCCAGTTTCGGGCTGGCGCAGAAGAGCTCGCGGAGCTGCAGGCCCGCGCCGATGCCTGGGATCTCCATCCCACCGGGCCACTGCCGGGTAAAGCTGCGGGGCAAAGCAAAGGGCTGGTAGGCGAACTGGAAGCGGAAACCCTTGCCGCTTGGCATGGTGGTGACGATTCTCCCGGCAACGGCATGGCCTGGGCAGCGGCGCTGGCCAGTCAAGGCTTGGATGCAGCACGACGAACCTTGCGCTGCCGTCCGGAGGATGTGTCCGTCCATGCGCCGCAAGCTGGGGAAATTGTTCTCCAGTTCTTTCTACTGCAAGGCTCCTATGCCACGGTGTTGCTGGAAGCCCTTGGGGTGAAGGCGGAAAAAATGAGCTCGGCCCCTTGTTCGTAGCAAGTGCATACTTTACGATAAACTACTCGTTTGCAGGGTAAAAACCAGGAAGGAACGATATGAAAAACCACGTGACCATTGGGCGTTTGGCGCGCGAGGCGGGGTTGGCAGCGGAAACTCTGCGGTATTATGAACGAATCGGGCTGATTCGTCCGGTGCAACGGACTCAGTCCAACTACCGACTGTACGACAACGAAGCGGAAGCGCGTTTGCGTTTTATTCGCCGGGCGCAGAATCTCGGTTTTTCCCTCGCGGAGGTCAAGGAGCTGCTGGACATCAACAGCCATCCGGAAAACGACATGGCGGCGGTGAAGCAGATTACCGAGGGTAAGATCGCCGACATCGAGGAAAAAATTGCAGATCTGGAACGGATGCGGTCGGCCCTGCGCGAGGTCAGTGAGCGTTGCCCCGGCCATGGCTCTGTTGAGGCTTGCCCGATCCTGGCCTCGCTTGCTGGGGCAGAGCGCGCCACCGACTTGCCGCCTGCCCCGGCCGCTCAGGCGCGCTGAAAAGTCCATCAGGCGTCAGCGGCGAAGCTCGCCCAGTAAGACCCGCAGGGCCCCGGAGCCGCCTTCGGCTGGTCCGGCCTGCAAAAAGGCCAGTACTTCGCGGTGGCGTTGCAGCCAGTGTCCGACTAAGCGTTTGAGGACGGGCACCTGTCCTGGTGAACCATAGCCCTTGCCGTGCACGATGCGGACACAGGTCCAGCGCTGCCGGCGAGACTCGGCGAGAAACTCGGCGACGGTCGCACGGGCCTCGTCTACTCGTAGTCCATGCAGATCGAGATCGGCCTGCACGCGAATTTTTCCACGACGCAGGTCCCGCAGTAGCCGCTCGGGCAATCCGGGGCGCAGATATACCCACTCATCGCCTGTCCACCAATCATTTTCCTCTTTGTTGCCACGCGCCAGGTCTGCCAATACGGCCAGTTCATCAGCAGTGGCTTGGTGTGCCTCTGGTTCCGGAGCCGGCGCCCGTGGCGGCGGCTCCGGGGCTGAGAACAGCCGCACATCCCGCAGAGCGGAGCGAAACTCCTCTCGTTCGTCATCGGCAAGAAAGAATCCGGGATTAGCTCTTGCCCTTTTCCGTGCTGAGCGCCGCGCCACGCATCAGGCGCTGGCCTGCTCCAGCCAGCGTTCCGCGTCTAGGGCGGCCATACAGCCCGTCCCGGCGCTGGTTACTGCCTGACGATAGACATGATCCTGCACATCGCCTGCAGCAAACACGCCAGCGATGCTGGTCATAGTCGCAAACCCTTCCCGACCGCCCTTGGTGATCAGGTACCCGGTTTCGTCCATTTCCAGCTGTCCTTTGAAAAGCTGTGTATTGGGCTGATGGCCGATGGCAATAAATACGCCGGTCGCTGCAATGTCTTGCGTCTTGTCGTCTGTTGCAGATGCCAAGCGCAATCCAGTAACCCCCGAGGAGTCACCCAGAATCTCGCTCACTTGATGAGTCCAGATCACTTTCACGTTTTCTTTGGCAAAGAGCTTGTCTTGTAGAATCTTTTCCGCCCGGAATTTGTCACGCCGATGGATGACGGTCACCGTCTTGGCGATGTTGCTGAGGTACAGCGCTTCTTCGACCGCGGTGTTACCACCACCGACGACGGCGACATCCTGATTCCGGTAGAAAAACCCATCACAGGTGGCGCAGGCAGAAACTCCTTTACCACGATATTTTTCCTCACTCTCCAGGCCCAGATATTTGGCTGAGGCACCAGTGGCGATGATCAGAGAATCGCAGGTATAGCTTCCCTGATCGCCCTGCAAGCGAAAGGGCCGCTCCCCGAGATTGGCCTCGTTGATATGGTCAAAGATGATCTCCGCATCGAAGCGGCGCGCCTGCTTTTCGAGTTCCGCCATCAGATCTGGACCGAGAATGCCATCGGCCGCTCCCGGCCAGTTATCCACATCGGTGGTCGTCATCAGTTGGCCCCCGGGTTCCATTCCCTGGATGAGCACCGGTTGTAAATTGGCCCGAGCGGCATAGATCGCCGCGGTGTAGCCTGCGGGACCGGAACCGAGAATGAGTAAGCGCGCGTGCTTGCTGTCGTCTGCCATGACCGCTCCTGTCGAAAAGAAATATTAGTAATTGTAGCACTCCTTCCTTGGCCACGGCAGAGTCAGAAACGTTTTGGAAGCTCACCCTATGACCCGTCAAGCCCTGGCAGATATCCCTTTCGCTTTCAGGATATTGCTAAAGATTCAGTCTTAATCCCTTGACAGAAAAGGGAAGTCTCGGATAGCTTGCGGGCATGTCGAAAGCACGCAGCGCAGTAGCAGCGAATGGTTCGGTGCGGGAGAACAGGTCGAGGCCGAGCGGGTATCCCTGGCGTCGGGAGGTCTTGGTCTTTGTCCTACTGCTTTCGAGTCTGTTCGCTCTCCTTTCCCTGATCAGTTTTCATCCGCTCGACCCCAGTTGGTTCACCAGTGGTCGGGGAGAGCCTGCACGCAATTGGGGAGGCGAGCTGGGGGCCGAGTTGGCCGCGTTCCTGATACAGATTTTTGGGATTGCTGCCTGGTTGCTTCCCTTCGCGCTCCTGGCCTTCTGTTGGCTCTGGCTGCGGCGCTTGCATTGGCAACGTCCGCTGCCGCGCCTACGCATCCTCGGCGGGATCCTGTTTTTCCCGGCCGTTAGCGTGCTTCTGGCCTTGCTCTGGCCACTGATGTGGTGGCCGGTAAAGGGGCAGAGTCCCGGCGGGATCATTGGTGCGGGCCTTGCGGGATTGCTTTCTCCTGTCATTGGCAGCGTGGGCACCGGGCTGATTTTCCTCGCCTTGAGTGTGCTGAGCGTTGCGCTCGTAACGCGGACAAGCCCTGCACATTGGGCGAGCCATCTGCGCGCTCTATCGCTCCCCCGTTTTTCCTTGCCCCGCGCGCCGAGCTTCTCTTTGCGCTTGCCGCGCTGGCGGCGAGAGGCTTCGGTAACGGCTGAAACCAGCGGTGCCGTGGCCCCGAAAGTCACCGCGCGACCGTCCACCGCGTCGCAAGTTCTCGAGCCAGGGCGCCCGTTCCCCTCGCGCAGGAAGGCTCCCCCATCCCCGTCGAAGGTAGTGACCGCCAGCAAAGAACAGCTACCCTTACCGGCTCCCGTAGGCCCCCCACGCGCGGATGGCTTGCCCGAACTCTCCTTGCTGGATGTGCCCGAAGCCGATGACCCCGCTTTGGTTCCCTCGCCCGAAGAGCTGGCGGCGCGTTCCCGCTTTCTGGAAGAAAAATTCGCGGATTTTGGTGTCAGTGCCCAGGTTGTGGACGCGCACCCTGGCCCGGTCATCACCCGCTATGAGATTGAACCTGCAGCTGGCGTCAAGGTGAGTCAGGTCGCCGGCCTGAGTAAGGATCTGGCGCGCGTTCTTACCGCCCGGGTACGGGTAGTGGAGGCGATTCCGGGTAAGGCGACGATGGGTATCGAAGTCCCAAATCCGAAGCGGCGTGTGGTCCGTCTCTCCGAAATTCTCGGTAGCGCCGCCTTCGCGCAGAGCAAAAGCCTCTTGACCCTGGCCTTGGGGCAAGATATCGGCGGCCAGCCGATTGTCGCGGATTTGGCGCGGATGCCCCATCTCTTGGTGGCTGGTACCACTGGCGCCGGGAAATCCGTCGGCGTCAATGCCATGATCCTGAGCATTTTGTACAAGGCCACGGCGCAGGAAGTGCGCATGATTCTGGTCGATCCCAAGATGCTGGAGCTGTCCGTGTACGAAGGTATCCCGCACCTGCTCGCGCCGGTAGTCACCGACATGCAGGAGGCCGCCAACGCCCTGCGCTGGTGCGTCGCGGAAATGGAACGGCGCTACAAGTGGATGGCGCACGCTGGTGTGCGCAACTTGGCGGGCTACAACCAGAAGTTGAAAGAGGCCGAGGCGCGTGGTGAGTCCCTGCCGGGACCTGACAAAGACTTTAATGACGAGCCGATTGCATTGCACCCGCTGCCGGCCATCGTCGTCGTCATCGATGAATTTGCCGACTTGATGATGGTGGTCGGCAAGCAGGTGGAAACCCTGATCACGCGCCTGGCACAGAAAGCGCGAGCGGCTGGTCTGCATCTGATCATGGCGACCCAGCGCCCATCGGTAGATGTGATTACCGGCCTGATCAAGGCTAATATTCCCACACGCATTGCCTTCCAGGTGTCGTCGCGCATCGATTCACGCACGATTCTCGACCAGATGGGTGCGGAAACGCTGCTGGGGCAAGGCGACATGCTGTATCTGCCCCCCGGCAGTGGTTATCCCCTGCGCGTGCATGGGGCCTACGTCAGTGACGACGAGGTGCATCGGGTAGTCGAGAGCCTGCGGCAGCTGGGTGCTCCAGAATATGACGAAGAGATTCTGTCGGGCTCCGGCGATGATGCGGGAATGGGGGAGGCCGGCGACAACGATGCGGAGAGTGATCCGCTCTACGATCAGGCTGTCGCGATTGTCACCAGCAGCCGCAAGGCGAGCATCTCCTATGTGCAGCGGCAGCTCAAAGTCGGGTATAATCGAGCGGCTCGAATGATCGAGGAAATGGAGAGGGTGGGCATCGTTGGTCCCCTACAAAGCAATGGTAGTCGAGAAGTGCATGCTGCTGCCCCGCCGCGCGACTGATCTCGTGCGACTTTGTGTTTCCGTCGTTTTCGGATGGTTATTGATGGTCGGCGTAAGCCTGCCGTTGTTCGCTGCCGAGCCTGGCGCGCTGCTGGAAAAATTCTTCCGCTCCAGCAAGACCGTGACCGCTGATTTTCAGCAGGAAGTGTTCAACCATGGTGGTGTCGTCGAACAGCGTGCCAGCGGACAACTCTGGATTGCCAGGCCTGGGCGCTTCCGCTGGAACTATGCCGGCAAAAATGGGCAAATGATCGTTTCCGATGGCCGGCAGGTCTGGCTCTATGAGCCCGCTCTGCAGCAGGTCACGGTACAACCGTTGGGCAAGGTTTTGGGTAGCACCCCGGCAGCGCTGATCGCTGGACGCGATGTACTGCCGACAGACTTTCAGATCAGCTCGCTGCCAGCGAAAAGTGGCCTGCAATGGGTTTTGCTCAAACCGAAAAAAGGGCAAAACCAAGGCTTTACCTCCATCCAGATGGGCTTTGACAACGCTGGACAGTTGCGCGAAATGCTGATGGAAGATGCCTTCCAGCAGGAAACCGTCCTGCATTTCGAACATGTCCGCGTGAATGTCCCCATTTCCGACAAGATCTTCCATTTTACTCCGCCGGCCGGGGTAGACGTTCTCAAAAATCCATGAATTGGAGTAGTCATGCGTAAGACCCTGGTTGTTTATGCCTTAAGCACGCTGGTCATTTCTGCTGCTTGCGATTTAGCCTACGCCAACAGCTTCGCGGTACCGACCGGTGTTGCGGCCCTATCGGAGGCCGGGGCGGTGGTGGCCGACGGGCAACCAGTCAGTGATTATTCCTATAATCCGGCAGGCATGGCTTTTTTCTCTGGAAATCGGGCAGCCATTGAGCTACTGGCCCAGCGTCCTTCCTATAATTACGCCAATGGCAGCACCGACATCGGTGCGCAGACCAATACCAGTATCCTTGCCGACCTCTATTATACCCATCGCTTCGACAGCATGCCGCTGGCGCTGGGTATTGGGGTCACTTCGCCCTATATCCTGCGCGACAGTTGGGCGCCCAATGCCCTGTACGAGGGAAGTCCATACCTCAAGAATCAACTGCGCATCATTGATATCAATCCGAGCATCGCTTACCTGCTGCTCCCTAATCTCAGTGTGGCGGTTGGGCTCGACTACTACCAAAGCATTGGCGGTAAATTCGGTACCCTCTCGGCAGACGGCAGCGGTGTCGGTGGTCGCATCGGCCTGCTCTACAGCACTGAGGGCTATAACGTTGGGTTGAGCTATATTTCTCCCGCCAGCCTCTCTGCCAGTGCGGGCAAGATTGAGCTGCCGGGCAAGCTGCAGGCCGGTTTTCGCTATCGCTGGACACCCTCCTTTGCCACGGAGCTCGATGTCGACTGGACCAACTGGGCAAACGCACAACTGCCGTACTATGGTAACCTGGGTTGGAAGTCCGCTCTGGGCTACCGTGTGGGTCTCAGTTACCACCTGAATCAGGACCTGGAAATCCGTGGTGGTATTGCCCATACCGACAGCCCGGCGGGAGCAAACGCGGTGCAGCTCGCGGTGCCGGCAACGGCATCCAACTCGGCATCCTTCGGCTTGGGGATTAGTCTTGGACCCTGGCATTACGATATCGGCGCCAGCTACGCCTTGTCCGGGTCCGCTGGCGGCGCGCCATTCCCTCTCCAGGATGCTGGCACGGTACCCAGCGGGTCCTACAAGGCCAGTGCCTTCACCCTCGGGCTGGCCTTGGCGCGCAGTTTCTGATGTCCTGAATGCCTGATCGACGCCCTCTGGCCGCGCGCATGCGGCCTAGCAGTCTTGCCGAGTTCGTTGGTCAGCCGCAGCTACTCGGGGCCGGTGGTAGTCTCCGGGCTGTTCTCGATGAGGGCGGCCCAATTCCGTCTCTTGTTCTGTGGGGCCCGCCGGGTTCGGGCAAGACCACCCTCGCTCGCCTGCTTGCAGCTCAGTCCCAGGCAGAGTTCGTTACGCTCTCGGCGGTGGACAGCGGCGTCAAGGAGTTGCGCGCGGTCGCCGAAAAGGCGCGTCAGTTACGGGAGTGTGGGCAGGCATCATTGCTTTTCGTCGACGAAATTCATCGCTTCAACCGCGCACAACAAGATGCGCTATTGCCTTATGTTGAGGACGGCATTTTTACCTTGATCGGCGCAACCACGGAAAACCCCAGTTTTGCCCTGGTCCCTGCCTTGTTGTCGCGGGCGCGTGTGTACGTTCTCCAGCCTTTGGATACTGCCGCCTTGAGAGAGATTCTCGACCGGGCGTTGCAGGATGTAGGGAAAGGCTTGGGGAAACAGAATCTGGTTGTGAGCGCCGCTGTCCGCGCGCTGCTTATTGACGCCGCCGATGGTGACGCCCGGCGTTTGCTTGGTATTCTCGAGCTGGCCGCCAACGGGAGTGAAAACGGCGAAATCACAATGGAGCAGGTACAACAGGCCATTGGCGAGAGTTGGCGGCAGTTCGATCGCCACGGAGAGCAGTTCTACGACCAGATCTCGGCCTTTCACAAGTCCCTGCGCGGTTCGGATGTCAACGCCGCTCTGTACTGGCTGGCGCGGATGCTCGATGGTGGTGCCGATCCGCTCTATCTGGCCCGGCGTATGGTGCGCATGGCCAGCGAGGATGTCGGCCTGGCGGATCCGCGTGCCCTCAGTATCGCCATCGCTGCGCGTGACGCCTATGCGTTTCTCGGCAGTCCCGAGGGAGAGCTCGCTCTGGCCGAGGCCGCCGTCTATCTTGCCAGCGCCCCCAAGAGCAACCGCATCGAGCTGGCTTGGAACGCAGTGCGCGCGCAGATTCGCCGCGAGCGCAGCCGGCCGGTTCCCCTGCATCTGCGCAATGCGCCGACCCGGCTCCTGCGGGAGCTGGATTATGGTCGGGAATACCAATACGATCACGATTTTCCCGATGCCATCGCGCCAGGGCAGTCTTATCTGCCACAAGGCATGGCGGACGGCCGCTGGTATACCCCCACGGAGCGGGGCTTTGAGAAGACCATGGGCGAGCGTCTTGCCTGGATCGCTGCTCATCGGAAAAGATCAGGAGACTGAACCATGCTCGACCCGAACCTGTTACGCACCCAGACGGCCGCGGTGGCCGAGGCGCTCGCCCGGCGCGGGCATGTCCTGGATGTGCAGGCACTGCGGTCCCTGGACCAGCAGCGGAAAACCCTGCAAGTCGATCTGGAGGCGTTGCGCAATGAACGCAATGTCCTGTCCAAGGAGATTGGCGTCGCGCGTCGTGAGGGCCGCGACACCCAGGCGGAGCAGGCGCGTGCCGCGGAACTCGCTGCTGCCGTCAGCGAAAAGGAGGGGCGGTTGACTGCCGTCCTGGCGCAGTGGGAGGAGTGGGTGCGTACGCTACCCAATTTGCCCCAAGCGGATGTTCCCGATGGGCCCGATGAAAGCGGTAACGTCTGTGTGCGCAGTTGGGGCGAGATCCCGCGCTTTGACTTTCCGGTCAAGGACCACGTGGATCTGGGTACCGAGTTAGGTGTCCTTGATTTTGCCGCGGGCGTCAAACTCGCCGGAGCACGGTTTGTGGTATTGCGGGGCGCGGGTGCGCGTCTGGAGCGGGCGTTGACTCAATTCATGTTGGATCTGCATACGCAGGAACATGGATATGAGGAGATCGCTCCGCCTTTTTTAGCCAATCCTCAGTCGCTGCTCGGTACCGGACAACTCCCCAAGTTCGCGGAGGATCTCTTTGCGCTGCGGGATGATGATTTTTACCTGATTCCCACCGCCGAGGTCCCGCTCACCAATCTGCTGCGTGAGGAGATCGTTGCCACGTTACCGCAGAAGTACTGTGCCTACACGCCCTGTTTTCGTCGAGAAGCGGGCTCTGCCGGACGCGATACCCGTGGCATGATCCGACAGCATCAATTCGACAAGGTCGAACTAGTGCAGATCGTGCGCCCGGAAGAGTCCGCAGCCGCGCTCGAAGAGCTTACCGCCCACGCTGCGAAGGTTCTGGAGTTGCTGGAGCTGCCCTACCGCGTCATGCTGCTCTGCGCGGGCGATATGGGATTCTCGGCCGCCAAGACGTACGACCTGGAAGTCTGGCTGCCGAGCCAGAACTGCTATCGCGAAATCAGCTCCTGCAGTAACACCGAGAGCTTTCAGGCCCGGCGCCTGCAACTGCGCTACCGCGATAGCGATGGCAAGCCGCAACTGGCGCACACCCTCAACGGGTCCGCGCTGGCGGTGGGACGCACCTTGGTCGCGTTATTAGAAAACCATCAGCAGGCCGGTGGCCGCGTGCGGATTCCCCCCGCCCTGCGACCTTATCTCCGCGGTGAAGAATTTCTTGATGTCCGCGCCAGTTGAGCCCTATGTGCCGATATCCTGTGCGCTGCACAGCGAACTGGAACTAGCCGCCATGCGCCGTCGGCCTCTGCAGTTGCAGCTTAGGGGGGACCGCAGTTTGCGCGGGATAATTACCGATGTCTGGACTGCATATGGGCGGGAATGGTTGCTGCTCTCAGTGCAACCGGCATCTTCCCGATCTGATTATTTGATCGATTTGACAGAGATAGAGGGAGCGCATGCAGTTCTATCCTAAGAAATGGCTCGGACTATTCGCCCTGGCGACAGGAGCCCTGTTGCCGGGCAGGTCTGCGTTGGCAGCAGAGTTTCCACTGCCTGCGGCAGGCAGCAATATGGTCGGCCAATTGCACGTCGTACTTGCCCGTCAGCAGGATACCCTGCTCGACATCGCCCGCCATTACGACGTGGGCTACAACGAGATTCGCGAGGCCAACCCCGGTGTCGACCCCTGGCTGCCGGGGAAAGGTACCCGCGTCCTCGTGCCTACCCAATATATTCTTCCACCGCCCCCTTGGCAGGGTATCATCATCGATATTCCGGCACGCCGCCTCTACTACTTCCCGGCTGGGAAAAAGGTGGTCTACACCTATCCCATCGGCATCTTCCGTCCCAAATGGCCAGATCCGCTGGGTACTACGCGCATCATCGCCAAGGTCAAAAATCCGAGCTGGACCGTACCGAAAAATATCCAGGAAGAACACGCCAAGGCCGGCGAGCCGATCCCCGCTTACTTTGCCCCTGGACCTGACAATCCCATGGGAGAATTGGCATTGGAAACCGGCTGGTCGCAGATCTACATCCACGGCACCAACAAACCCTGGGGGGTGGGTATGCGGGTAAGTCATGGCTGCTTCCATGTCTACCCGGAAAATGAGGTCCAGCTGTTCAAGATGGTCAAGGTGGGGACACCAGTGCGGAGCATCGACGAACCCTATCTGGTGGGAAGTGATGGCGATGGACACCTGTACCTGCAGGCATTTACACCCATTGAGTCCTACAAGAGCGATCTCTCGCCGCAGCAGCGCGCGGTGAATGCCATCGTTCGGTATCAAAAGGGCATGAGCACCCCCGTCGTTGTGAACTGGCAGCGTGTGATCGACCTGGTGCAAAAGCCAAATACCGTGCCAACCGGTATCGATGTCTCTGCGCCCAGCCTCACGCAGGTTATCAATACCTTACCTGCGCAGCCCTATGCCTTCGCACCCTTTGGAGACAATGCGAATCAGGCCACTCCACCGCCGCCAGCGACGCCTGTTCCGGGGTAGCAATAAAAGGGCTTGCAATGGGGGAGTGAGCTCGGTATAGTTCGCTTCCTCGCCGCTGAGGTGGTGAGGCTGGAAACGAAGGAAGACGCTTAGTATTGCTTTTGAATTCGAATTCAGGCTAGAATGTAAGACCCGGTGCGGGGTGGAGCAGCCAGGCAGCTCGTCGGGCTCATAACCCGAAGGTCGTAGGTTCAAATCCTACCCCCGCTACCAAATATTCGCAGTATGCTGTTTTGTTCTTTCAAAACCGAGTGGAGATGTGTGGGGTTTAGGCCCTTGCGTGGTGTAGGTACTGGGTGTGTGTAGTGGTTCTGCTGCTATGTACATTGA
>NZ_JBYCKU010000010.1:0-3671 GCF_057473545.1 Acidithiobacillus sp. TH-A67 | reverse complement strand
GCTGAGCGACCGGAGTTTGTCGAGGCAGAAAGATCTTGGTGATGCTGCGCTACTTGCTGGACACCAATATCTGCATCTATCTCATGAAAGAACAGCCGGAGTCCGTCGTCCGGCGTTTCGCTGCCTGTCAACCCGGCGAGATCGGAGTGAGTTCGATCACTTGGGCGGAATTGTGTTGTGGCTTGAACGTCCATAACCGTCATCCGGAAATGGCCACGCTCTTGAGCAGGTTGATCGTCAAGGATTTTGACGTGGACGCGGCAGCCCTTTTTGGAGAGCTCTCCCAGCGGTATCCAGCCAGAAAGAGCAGCTTCGACCGTATGATTGCAGCACATGCCTTATCGCTGGAGGTCACTTTGGTGACCAACAACACGGCGGATTTCGATCTCTATGTCGACGCTGGCCTGATCGTCGAAAACTGGGTGGAAGGGTAGTTCCGCGCGGCGACCCTTCAGCAAAATCTACGCCACGGATTCAGGTGAGAGGAAAGGCTCCATGCTCGCCCCGTACGGATGATCGCTTAGCTGGGACAGGAGCGCAGCAGACTATCAGGACCTTGATGTCCGCAAAAAACTGTCTAAGTAATTCAACATGGGATCAATGAATTATTTGTATTTCCCTGATAAACCAGGAGCCACGGGATGCGGCCCGTTGCGGGCCAGGAGGAGGAAATGGACAAATCGGCAGCTTGTCACCAAGAAGTCCGGGAGTTGATGCAACGTTTTTCCACCGTGCAGGGCTGGGCCCTCATGAGTCGGGACGGCATCGTCATGCTTGCGCAGTTGCCCCCGACCGTGGATGAAGATTTCCTCGGTACTTTGGGGGCGGCCCTCATCTCCATCAGCGATCGGTGGGCCGAATCCCGCAGTGCCTGCGCTACGGAATATATTCTGCTTGGGGATTGCCGCTATCGCCATCTTTTCTTGCCTGCCGGCAGGGAGGGCATTCTCGCCCTCTTTCTCGACGTGAAGGGTGATTGGAACAGCGTCGTCGCCGCCTCCTGCATGCTCGCCGAGCGCATGGGGCAAGTGCTGGAACAGGCTTAGACTGAACAAGGAATGACTATGGACGCAAACCCCAGCGATGTGCAGACCCTCATCCACATCAGCGGTTTTTCCCTGGAGGACGAGGAGCATCTCCGCCATCTCGGCCAACATTTGGTGCCGCGCCTGCCTGAACTTACGGATCGCTTCTATGAACGTCTTCTGGCCGACGAACGCACCCGTCCCCATGTGGAAGGTCGTGTGGAGCAACTAAAAAAGACCCATATCGCCTGGCTCACGGAACTCTTCTCCGGCGATTACGGAGAAACATTCATGGCCCGCCAGCGGCGCATCGGCGAAGTCCATGTGGCCGCCGGTATTCCGCCTCTCTTTGTGGCGGCCAGCATGAGCTTTTTGCGTGGCGCCTTCCCTGAAGAAATCGAATTCGCCGCCCGGGCAGTAGGTGAGCCTATTGGCATCTGCACCGGGGTGGTGCTGCGCCTGCTGGATCTCTGTCAATATTTGATCGATTCGGCCTACGAGGCCGAACGCATGCGGCGGCTGACGGCTGCTACCGGGATGAGCCTGGTCCTACTGGAGAATCTCATCAGCCTGCGGTCGCTGCGGAACTAAGCCTTCGCGGTGGCCGTTACGGCCTAAATACGTCTGCACCGTGTTACTGCGCCACAAGTACTCGCCCCGAGGTGATGTGCTACCTGTCCAATGAAGACGGGTGCTACAAAATGACGTCGTATGTCCCTGGATCCGTCCTGCGGCACTACCTAGGCGGAGCATGCTGCGAGTCGGCACCGACTGAGCTTTGCAGGCATGTTTACTGGTCACACAACCGTTCGTTTGCACAACAAGACCATTGCTACCAGCTTAGCGTGCTGTATTTTCCGAATTCTGCAGAGGCCCCCAGAGGGCTCACTCGCCAGCGACGCGGATCTCCCAGAGATTGACCGGGGTGCCTTTTTTCCTGGAACGCAGCGCAGGCTATATATGGCTCCTTGTGCCTGGAGGGCGCGGAGCAGGGAACTCACTCGGGCGCTGCTCAGCTGTAGCTGCTGATGGCGATCACGGGCGGTTTGTGGGCCCTGCTTGCGCAGGGTATCGAACAGGTGCCGGAAGTCCTGGCGTTGTCCCAAGCGCTGTCTGTGGCGGCCTCGATGGCGGAATTGTATATAATAGGATACGATAGTATTGTATAATGGTAACAAAATTACTGCAATGGGGAAAACATGGACGCCGTCATGCTGCAAATCCTCCAACAAGCTCTGGATCCACTGGCCAGCATGGAGATGTTGGCCGAAGCCGATGCTGCCTACGAAAACAAAATCAGTTATATGAATCCAACAGCCACAAGGGTGCTGGAGTATTACCGAGAGCAACTGAACGGGCAGCTGCACGGGGTAGATGTCGGCAAGGCCTTCGGAAACTCCATCCACCAGTTCCATAAAGATCCCGAGAAAATCCGCAACATTCTCCGAAAGATAGCTGCGCAACCTGGCACAATACATGAAACCACCCTGCAACTAGGGGAGATCTACTTCGCGCTGAGCTTCTCTGCTATACGCGACGAAAAAAGTGAGGTGATTGCGTTCCATGCTTCCTGGCGAGATCAGACGGCACAAAAGCAGTCAGAAGGCATCCTTTCTGACAACCTGAAAAACAATGCCGAGGCCGTCCGCCAGATGGAAGATATGGAACAGGCAGTTCGGCAGGGAATTTACCAGGCGGTCACCCAGACCCAGGACCTGATCCAGAAAATCGAGTCCAATCGGCAAGGGGTACAAAACCTCAAAGAAACCGTGAACTTCATCAGCCAGAATGTCGAAAGCATCCGGGATATTGCCAAACAGACCAATCTGCTTGCCCTCAATGCGGCGATCGAAGCGGCTCGCGCGGGGGAGCATGGGAGAGGCTTTGCCGTAGTGGCAGATGAAGTGCGAAACCTCTCTCGGCGCGTCGAGGAAACCACCACAGAAATCCAGGGTGGCGTACAAAAAGTCCAGATGGCTACACAGGATATCGACAAGATCAGTCAACAGGCGGTCCAGGGAGCGGAACAGTCTCGATTGGGGCTGGATTCCTCAGAAAAAGGGGTCAAAAAGCTGCAACAGGTGGTGGCCGCCATCACCGTTCGCTCGGCTATCATCAGCCACGAGGTTTTTGTTCAGAATCTGGAGCGCCAGGCAATCGCGTCCCATCACACGCAGCATGCCACCGAGCTTCCAGATCACCATCAGTGCTTTTTCGGCAAGTGGTACGATGGAATCGGGCAGAACTTACTGGGAACGCAGCCGGAATTCCAGAGGGTGGCCGCACCGCATGCAGCCGCGCACAGTGCCGGCAAGGCCCTTCTGGAGGCTCTAGATCGAGGAGACAAAACGGAAGCTAGGCACCAGATGGCTGTGTTGCGGGAGGCCAAGGATCAGACCATCTCGGTGTTGAAGGCTCTGCTTCGGGTCCTAACGCCAGAGGAAGCCGACTGATTGAAGCCATTGCGACGGGGAAGGAGCGCATGGACAAATTGCGAAGCCATCATTTGATGGCCCCGTGTAAACAGTGCGGTGTAGTCTTGAGGCGGCGTGGAAATGGCTGAGCAAAATTCCCTCCCTAATTTTCTGGGTCTGCAGGATTCGGATTTTCAGATCATTGAGCGCTACCTGGATATCCTGACAGCAG
>NZ_JBYCKU010000009.1:0-14660 GCF_057473545.1 Acidithiobacillus sp. TH-A67 | reverse complement strand
AACCCGATGAAGCTTCGTGTGCAGAAAGACGAGATCCTGCCCCTCCTCGCGGCCATGGCCAACATTGCCAATCGCCGGCCGGTACAACCGATCCTGTCACATCTGTTACTGCGCAGTACCGAAAGAGGGCTGCAGCTCGTTGCCAGCGACGGGGAAATCCAGCTTCGTGGAGAACTGGAACTCCGCGTGGAAGAAGGCGGACAAACTGCCATTCCCGCGCGCAAGCTCTACGATATCTGTCGCACCCTAGCGGATGGCAGCGAGATTCTCCTACATAAAAACGGTGAACGTCTGACCGTACGTTCCGGCTCCGCCCGATTTACGCTGCCGACCCTGCCTGCGCAGGATTTCCCCATCATGGAAGAGCGCGCCGCGCGTATCTCCGGTAACTGCAATGGCGAAGATTTTCAACGAGCTCTAGCTGCGGCCTCCACTGCCATGGCACATAACGACACCCGCTATTTCCTCAACGGCGTTTTTGTCGAGATTGGCGAGCAGAAGATGCGCCTCGTCGCCACCGACGGACATCGCCTGGCGCGGGTGGAAATTACCTTCGCCCATAGCTCAAATGCCGAGCCCTACCACGGCATCCTGCCACGCAAAACGGTTCTGGAACTGTTGCGCATCGTGGGGAGTGGCGATGTCGCCTGGAGCTTTGATGAGCAAGGTTGCCGCATGCAACAGGGATCACAAGAATTTGCCAGCCGACTGGTGGATGCCAACTATCCGGACTATCGTCGGGTCATCCCTGTTGGCCAATTCACTCAGTGCATCATCGACCGGCCAACGCTGAAAACCGCTCTGCAACAGATCGACGTCATCGCCAGCGACAAGAACCCAGTCTGCACACTGCACTTCCAACCGGAAAACCTCGTGCTACGCAGCCGCAATGAAGAGCAGGAAGAGGGAGAAATCAGTGTACCGGCAGCACTGCATGGCGATGCCACGGAAATTGCCTTCAATACCCGCTACTTGCTGGATGCACAAAACATCTTTGCCAGCGACGAATTATTGATCCAGGTTCGGGACAGTGCCAGCAGCGCACTGATCCGCACACAAGAAAGCGATAATCCCCTGTATATCGTTATGCCCATTCGTCTGTAATGCCCATCGTGGAGCTGCAGATCGAGAATTTGCGCAGCATCTCTCAGCTGACGCTGCGGCCACAACCGGGTTGGAACTGGCTGGTCGGCGCCAATGGCGTAGGCAAAAGCACGGTATTGGAAGCCTTGCACCTGCTGGCTACAGGACAAAGCTGGCGCCGCGGACAACGGCAGTTGATTCGCGATGGAGCAGAGCATTATCGGCTGGGTGCTCGCCTGAGTGACAGCATTGCAGAATTTGTCGGGATGCGGCGGCAAGGAGAAGAACGGGAAATCGCCCGTGACGGCGAACGCATCCACAGTGCCTGGGAATTACTCGACACCCTGCCGCTGCAAGCATGGCACGAAGGCAATGCGCACTTTGTTTCCGGTACGGCCGAAGAGCGTCGCCGCATCCTCGACTGGGGTCTGTACTATGCCGATCGCCGTTACGGTATAAGCCTGCGCGAATATCGCCAGGCTTTACGCCAGCGCAATGCAGCCTTGCGCCAAGGGCTTCCACCGGAGGCCTGGAATGCCGCCGTGATCCGCCTCGGCGGGCTCATTCAGGATCAGCGCAGCACCCACGTCGAGGCCTTGCAGGTCCATTTTCAGCGCATCTGGTCCACCAGCCCGCAGGCCGATCAGGAAGTGGATTTTGTTCTCCATCCTGGATGGAATGGCGATCTTGCAGAGGCCTTGGAACGCGATCGCAGTATCGATCAGCAGTTCGCCTATACCCATAGTGGAGCGCACCGCGCCCGCCTGCAGTTTCGCGTCCAGGGGCGGGTGGCCGCAGAGCAGTTGTCGCGCGGTCAGTTGCGCCTGCTGGGGATTGCCTTCCGGCTGGCACAGATTGCCGTGCAACGCGATGCCGGGGCAGCCTTGCCGGTGATTCTCATCGACGATTTTGCTGCTGAACTCGACTCGCGAGGGCGTCGATGGTGGATGCAGGAGCTCCAGGCACTACAGACGCAGATTTTCGCCGCCGGCACCGAGCCACCCGCCGAGCCCGGCGATACCCTTTTTTATCTGCACGCAGGTCAATTGATCGAGGAAATGCAATGACGAAAAACTACGATTCTTCCAGCATTCAGGTTTTGCGCGGGCTGGAAGCGGTGCGCAAGCGTCCGGGCATGTACATTGGTGATACCGACGATGGCAGCGGCCTGCATCACATGGTGTTTGAAGTCGTCGACAATGCTATCGATGAATCCCTAGCGGGCTATTGTGACCAGATCGTCGTCACCATCCATGAGGATGAGTCGCTGAGTGTGACCGATAATGGCCGCGGCATCCCGGTAGATATCCACGCCGAGGAAGGACGCTCGGCCGCAGAAGTGATCATGACCGTGCTCCATGCCGGCGGTAAATTTGACGACAACGCCTACAAGGTCTCCGGTGGTCTGCATGGCGTTGGCGTTTCCGTGGTCAATGCCCTATCCAGCTGGCTGCGCTTGCGCATTCAGCGCGATGGCCATGTCTGGACCCAGGAATACCGCGATGGCGAGCCGTTGGCACCTCTGGCCCAGGGGGAGGCGTCGCGCAAGCATGGTACCGAGATCCGCTTCCTGCCTTCTCCTGAAATTTTTGCGCAAACCCGCTTTCATTTCGAAATCCTCGCCAAACGCTTGCGCGAACTCGCCTTTCTCAATTCTGGCGTACGCATCCGTCTGGTCGACGAGCGCGGCGAAGGGCGCGAAGAAAATTTTCATTATGAAGGTGGCATCCGTGCCTTTGTCGAACATCTCAATCGTAACCGCAGCGCCATCCATCCCTCCATCATCACCCTGACCGGAGAGCGCGATGGAGTCACCGTCGAAGCGGCGCTGCAATGGAGCGACAGCTACAGCGAGACGGTGCTCTGCTTTACCAACAACATCCCGCAGGCCGATGGCGGTACCCATCTGGCGGGCCTGCGCGGAGCTCTCACCCGCACCCTGAACCAGTACATGGAGCGCGAAGGACTGCTGGCCAAGGCGAAGATTGCCGCCAGTGGCGACGATGCGCGCGAGGGTCTGACGGCGGTGCTCTCGGTCAAGGTTCCAGACCCTAAATTCTCCTCGCAGACCAAAGACAAACTGGTATCCAGTGAGGTCAAGCCGATTGTTGAATCGTCGATGACCGAGGCCCTGACCATTTTCCTCGACGAACACCCCAAAGAAGCGCAGGCGATTGCTGGCAAGATCATCGAGGCGGCGCGGGCACGCGAGGCGGCGCGCAAGGCGCGGGAACTGACGCGGCGCAAGGGCGCCCTGGATGTCGCCAATCTGCCGGGGAAACTGGCCGATTGCCAGGAAAAAGACCCGGCCAAGTGTGAGATCTATCTGGTCGAGGGTGATTCCGCCGGTGGCTCGGCCAAGCAAGGCCGCGATCGTCGCCATCAGGCCATCCTCCCCCTCAAGGGCAAGATCCTTAATGTCGAACGCGCGCGTTTCGATCGAATGTTGGGCTCGGACGAGATTGGCACCCTGATCACCGCCCTGGGCACCGGGATCGGCAAGGAGGACTTTGACGTGGCCAAACTGCGTTATCACCGCGTCATCATCATGACCGATGCCGATGTCGATGGCAGCCATATCCGCACCCTGCTGCTTACCTTCTTCTACCGGCAAATGGCGGAGCTGGTCGAACGGGGGCATGTCTTTATCGCCCAGCCGCCGCTGTACAAGGTCAAGAAGGGGCGGGACGAGCGCTACATCAAGGACGACAACGAACTGGCGGCGTATCTGCGCGAGCTAGCCATGCAGGGCGCGACCTTCCATGCCGGGGCGGGACGTAGCGTCACGGAAGAGACCCTCGCCGCCATGATGCGCCAGTATCAGACGATCGACGCCCTGGTGGCCCGCTTGGAGCGGCGCTACCCGCAAGCGCTGCTCTGGGCGATGGCCAGCGTGCCGGCACCGCTGGAAGACGCCAGCGACGCGCAGTGGGCGGCCTATACTCAAGCCTTAGCAATGGAGATGGGTACAACTGCGCTAGCGGGGGAAAACTGGCAGATCGAATGGCTGGGTACCGCCGAGGAACCGCGCTTGCTGGTCAGTCGCCAGCTGCATGGTAGCCGTGAACAGCGCTATCTGGATTCGCAATTTTTTGCGAGCCACGATTTTCGGCAACTGCGCAAATATGCCAACGAAGTCGAAGCGGGTCTGGGGCAGGGAGCGCGTATCGAGCGTGGGGAAAAAGGCAGTGACGTGCGGCGCTTTCGTGAGGCCATGCAATGGTTGCTGGCGGATGCCCGGCGTGGCGTCGAAATCCAGCGCTACAAAGGCTTGGGTGAGATGAACCCGGAACAGCTCTGGGAAACCACGATGAATGCCGAAAACCGGCGCCTGGTGCGTGTGGATGTGGAAGATGCCATCGCTGCCGACGAGGTCTTTTCCATGCTCATGGGTGATGCCGTGGAGCCACGCCGTCGCTTTATCGAAGAGAATGCCCGCTACGTCTCGCGACTCGACATCTAAGTATAGGGAAGGGCAAAATGGCCGACTTCGGTCGGCGGGGAAAGCAGGGAGTACCTTTTTTGAAGCTGAATGATTTCGCATTTTCAAACTATCTGCAGGCGGAAACGACCCAACGCTTGGATGCCGCCTTTCTCGATGCACTGCGGGAACGGGACGCGAATCTGGCCCAACGCCTGCTCGATCATCGCGCCGGACGCGCCGCGCAGGAGGGACAGGAGCGCAGCGAGTTGTTGCTTGCGCTTGCACCGCACCTGGAGAATTTCCTCGTCGAGTTTTTTGCCATTGCCGATGCGAACCAGGCCCTGCAAGCCAAGATCCGTGATCAGGAAGTGGTCATGGACTTCAAAAAGCAGTTTGTCCTGCGCCGCGGCCGACGCTTTCGCGGCGAATTCACTGAGAGTTTCAGCGACCTGCAAAGCTGGCTGGATCAGCAGATGCATGCCGGCGGTCTGCCCGCCGACGATCGCGAGTGGTCGATTGCTCGCCTAGGGATGGGCTGGTTGGCCGATGAGGCCGCGCACGCCGAGGCCATCCAGCGCCTTACCCAGTGGTGTGCCCTGGCCCTGAGCGATCCGTCGGCTAAGCTTGCAGTACAAGGATGGTCGAGTTTTCGCCTGCCCGAACGGATGGATCATGAGAACTTGGTGCCGCTGGTACATGCCGAGCGGGCCGATCATCCCCTGGCGGCTGACCCGCAAAATTGGCGACGCCGAGATGCCTTCCATCTCACTGACCAACGCATGGATCTGCGCAGTGTGCAAAGCGAGGTGCATTACTGCCTCTATTGCCACGACCACGACGGCGATTTCTGCTCGCGCGGCTTCCCGGAGAAAAAGGGCGTACCCGAGTTGGGCTTCAAGGTCGATCCCCTCGGCGTGACCCTGACTGGCTGCCCCCTGGAAGAGAAGATCTCCGAGATGCAGATCCTGCGGCGGGATGGCTTCAGCATTGCCGCCCTGGCGATGATCATGATCGACAACCCCATGGTACCGGCGACGGGCCACCGCATCTGCAATGATTGTATGAAGGGCTGCGTCTATCAGAAACAAGACCCGGTCAACATTCCCCAGGTGGAAACGCGCATCCTCACCGACGTGCTGGAACTGCCCTTGGGCGTGGAGATCTATGACCTGCTGACGCGCTGGAATCCGCTGCGCCAGGAACAATATGTCGCAGCTAAGGATAACGGCCGCAAGGTCCTGGTAGCCGGCATGGGGCCGGCTGGCTTCACCATGGCCCACCACCTCCTGCAGGCGGGCTGTACCGTGGTCGGGGTCGATGGGCTCAAGATCGAACCCTTGCCCGATGTTTTGCAAACGGCGCCAGTGCGCGATTGGTCGGCCCTGCAGGAAGACCTTGATGAGCGCATCCTGCTCGGTTTTGGCGGCGTTGCCGAATACGGCATCACCGTGCGCTGGGACAAGAACTTTCTCAAGCTGATCTATCTCAGCCTGCTGCGGCGGCCGGGGTTCCAGATCTTTGGCGGCGTGCGCCTCGGCGGCACCCTGCGCCTGGAAGATGCCTGGGAACTGGGCTTTGATCATGTCTGTTTGGCCACCGGCGCTGGCCTGCCGCGGGTGCTATCCTTGCCCGGTAGTCTGGCGCGCGGCATGCGCCAGGCTAGTGATTTCCTCATGGCCCTGCAGCTCACCGGTGCCGGTAAGAAAAGCAGCCTGGCCAATCTGCAGGTGCGGCTGCCCGCCGTGGTCATCGGTGGTGGTCTGACGGCGGTGGATACCGCCACCGAGGTGCAGGCCTACTATATTCGCCAGGTCGAAAAAATCCTGGCGCGCTACGAGACGCTTTTGCCCGAGATGGGCGAGGAAAAGCTGCGGGCAGGATTGTCCGAAGAAGACGCCGGCATCCTCGATGAATTTCTTGCCCACGGTCAGGCAGTACGCGCAGAACGCGAGCGAGCGGCGGCGAGTGGCGAGGAACCCAATTTCATTCCCTTGCTGCACGCCTGGGGTGGCGTCACCCTGGCCTATCGCAAGGGTATGCGCCAGTCCCCTGCCTATACCCGCAACCACGAAGAGCTGATCAAGGCCATGGAAGAGGGGCTTTTCTACCAGGAAGGCGCAGATCCACTACGGGCCGATCTCGATGGCTTTGGGCATGTCGAGGCCATGGTTTTCCGCAAGCTGCGCGAAGAGGATGGCCGCTGGGTCGCGACGGGCGAGGAACTCTGCCTGCCCGCCCGCAGTGTCTTCGTGGCCGCCGGAACCGTGCCGAATACCATCTACGAGCGGGAATATCCGGGTACCCTGCAGCTCGATGGCGATCATTTCCAGCCGCATCTGGCGCACCGGGATCGCAGTGTGCAGGAGGTGCAGGTAGCGGAGCACTGTAAATCGCCCGAGCCCGGTCCCTTCACTTCCTACCAGGATGGCGTAGGTCATCGGGTGAGCTTCATTGGCGATACCCATCCGGTCTATCACGGCAGCGTGGTCAAGGCCATCGCCTCCGCCAAGCGGAGCTATCCCGATGTGCTGGCGGCAATGGAAATCCTCTCCCCGGCGCCACGGAAGGATCTCTCTGCGTTCCAGGAGCGCCTGAACTCTCGGCTCAGCGCCCGGATTCGTCGTATCGACCGCAGCAACCCGGCGGTCTGCGAGCTTTGGGTCGAGGCCCCGGCGGCGGCCAGTAATTTTCAGCCGGGGCAGTTCTTCCGGCTGCAGAGCTTCGAGACCAGCAGCCCTGTGGTCGAAGAGACCCGCCTGCAGATCCCAGTACTGACGGTCAGCGGCGCCGGAGTGGAAGGCGACTTGATCCGGCTGATGGTGCTGCAATGGGGTACGGCGCCGCGCATTGTCGGACGCCTGCAGGAAGGCGACCCCGTCCTGCTCATGGGCCCGACGGGAGCCCCCACGGACATTCCCCAAGGCAAGACCATCGCCGTGGTCGCCGGGCGCTGGGGGGCAGCGGTGATGCTCGATATTGGCCCCGCCCTGCGCGCCGCCGGTAATCGTGTGCTTTATGTGGCAGCCTTCGCGCAAGCTAGTGAGCTCGACCACCAAGACGAACTGGAGGCCGCCGCCGACCAGATTCTCTGGTGTACGGCTCGGGGTCCGAAGATTACAGCGCGGCGACCGCAAGACCTCAGTGTCGAGGCGGCGGACATGGTGCAGTTGTTGCGCGAGTACGCCGTCGGACAATTGCCCGGGCAGGCTGGGAATGGGATCCCCCTGCAGCAGGTGGATCGTCTGATGGTGATGGGCTCCACCGGCCTGCTCAAGGGCTTCCAGAGCGCCCTGCGCGGCGATCTCGGGTCGTTGTTTCCGGCCCATCTGGAAGCGGTTGCCACCGTGGGCAGCCCCATGCAGTGCATGCTCAAGGGTGTCTGCGCCCAGTGCCTGCAATGGCAGGTCGATCCGGAAACCGGCAAACGCACCCAGGCGGTGTTCACCTGTGCCGGTCAGGATCAACCTCTGGCCTGGGTCGATCTCGACAACCTCACCGCCCGGCAGGGGCAGAACCGTCTGCTCGAACGGCTTTCCAGCCACTGGCTGGACCATGTACTGGCGCGCGCCGACGCCTGAGGATCAATCCCGCGCAAACGAGGCGCTGATCTCTTCCAGGGTCAGGCCTCGGGTTTCCGGTACACGGCGCCAGGTGTACCAAGCGGCAACGAGGGAGGCCAAGGCATAGAGAAAAAAGGTCTGACCCTCGCCCAACCAGTGCATCAAACTGAGAAATACCCCGGTGACCAGCATATTGCTGAGCCAGTTGACGATGGTCGCGAGCCCCATGGCCCGCCCGCGCAGGCCAGTCGGGAAGATCTCGCTGATCAGGAGCCAGAACACCGGTCCGATGCCAATGGCAAAGAAGGCGACATAAGCTGCTACGGCGAAGGCCAGCAGATACAGGAAGGCTCCCTGCGCCTGTGCCAGCATGCAAGTGGCAAGGGTCAATAAACTCGCAAACATGCCAAGAAAGCTGGTTAACAGTAGCGGTCGTCGTCCAACTCGGTCCAACCAGCGCAGAGCCAGCAGGGTCGCGAAGAAGTTGATGGTGCCGATCCCCACCGTGGCAATGATCTCCCCGTCGGTCGAGGTAAAGCCAGCGGCATGAAAGATGATGGGTGCGAAGTAGAGCACCACATTGATGCCGGTGATCTGCTGAAAGATGGCCAGCACCAAGGCGATCTGCAAGGATCGTCGTTGTGCCAGGAGTGCCCGCCACGGCAGACTGCGCTGCCCTGGGTTATTGGCGGCCAGTTTCTGCCATTGCGCTGCGGCAGGATCGAGGCGTAGGCCTTGCAGGGCCTGTCTCGCCGCCTCGGATCGACCCATTTGCAGCAGCCAGCGCGGACTTTCCGGCAACAACAGAACGCCGAGCAGCAAAACGATCGCTGGTAGCGCTCCCAGGGCGAACATCCAGCGCCACCCGGCGCTACTGTCGGCAAAAGCCAGACTGATCAGATAGGCGATGAGGATTCCCACCGTAATGAGCAGCTGGTTGATGGTGACGATGGCGCCACGCTGTCTGGCGGGGGTGATTTCCGCGAGATAGAGGGGTGTGACCGTTGAGCTGAGTCCGATCCCCAGGCCCAGACAGGCGCGCCCCAGGAAGAGCAGCGGGATGCTGTTGGCGAGGGCCGCCAGCAGAGACCCCACGGCAAAGAGCAGGGCCGCGAGGGCGATGACCCGTCGTCGCCCAAAGCGATCGGCCAGGACTCCAGCCAGGGCGGCGCCAAGGGCTGCGGCGGCCAGGGCGATGGCGACAAACAGGCCGGCACTGCTGGCATCCAGGGAAAAGACATGGCGCAGAAAGAGCAAGGCACCGGCAACGATGGCCGTGCCATAGCCAAAAAGCAGGCCACCAAGCCCAGCAATTCCGGCAATCAGGGTAAAAGAAGTGCTGCCTCGTTGCATGGCAATGCCCCATTACGAGGATGGTTACGCTAGTCGGGAGCCATTTTCGGGATCGAAAAAGACCGCTCGCTCCATATGAAAACTCAGGGTACAGCGGGATCCGATCTGTAAGTAGGTACTCGGATGTACTCGTGCCACCAAGCTGTGGCCATCCAGGCGGGTAAATACCAGGGTATCGGGGCCGGTGGGCTCAAGCAGCTCCACGTCGAGCTCGATACTGTGTAAGGCTTCGCCCTCGCGCGCACTGCCGGGATCGGTGATCTGCTCGGGACGGATTCCCAGCGTAATGTGGCGTCCCAACTGACTGCGTAGGGCCCCCTGCATTTTTGGCGG
Source organism: Acidithiobacillus sp. TH-A67 (assembly GCF_057473545.1). Lineage (NCBI taxonomy): Bacteria > Pseudomonadati > Pseudomonadota > Acidithiobacillia > Acidithiobacillales > Acidithiobacillaceae > Acidithiobacillus > Acidithiobacillus sp. TH-A67. The sequence goes on along the minus strand of NZ_JBYCKU010000009.1, from coordinate 4,907 downwards.
TATGGGAAGAAGGTTTCCGTCGCCCTCGGCACCAGCCACTCGCAGGCACAACCCTGATGTCTCCTCGCGCGGAACCACAGGCAGAAAGTTCATGGAAGGGGAGCCCATGAAACCCGCCACAAAGCGGTTGGCCGGATCGTTGTAGATACTCTCGGGACTGCCCAGTTGTTGGATGATGCCTTCATTCATCACGGCGATGAGATCGCCCATGGTCATCGCCTCGATCTGGTCATGGGTGACGTAGACCATGCTGGTTTGCAGCTGCTGGTGCAGGCGCTTGATCTCGCTGCGCATTTCCACCCGCAATTTGGCATCGAGATTGGACAGAGGTTCGTCGAAGAGAAAGAGGGTGGGTCGGCGGGCGATGGCGCGGCCGATGGCGACCCGCTGCTGCTGACCCCCGGAAAGCTGGCGGGGTCGGCGGTCAAGCAGATGTTCGATTTGCAGCATGCGCGCGACATCCATGAGGATCTGCTCCCGCTCTGCCTTGGGTACCTTGCGATTTTCGAGGGCGAAAAGGATGTTGTTGCGCACAGTCATCGACGGATAGAGGGCGTAAGACTGAAAGACCATGGCAATGTCCCGATCCTTGGGACTGAGTCCGTTCAGTCGGCGATCGTTGAGCAGGATGTCTCCCCCACTTTCCTGTTCCAGACCGGCGATGATGTTGAGCAAGGTCGTCTTGCCGCAGCCGGAAGGACCAATCAGCACCAGAAACTGATTTTCTCCGGTCTCGATATTGATGCCATGCAGGACTTCATCCTTGCCATAACTTTTGTGAATGTCCTGCAAAATGAGCTTACCCATAGATTATCCTTTTACCGCGCCGCCGGTCAGGCCGCGCACGAAATATTTTCCGGCCAATAAATAGACCACCAGAGTGGGTATGGCAGCAATCAGCGCTGCGGCCATATCGACATTCCACATATGCACGCTGGTGACGGTATCGACGAGGTCGTTGATGGCAACCGTAACCGGCTGTTGATCGCTGTTGGTAAAGACGACACCAAAGAGGAAGTTGTTCCAGATCATGGTGAACTGCCAGATTGCCGTCACCATGATGATGGGCGTGCTCAGTGGCAACATGACGCGCCAGAAGATACGGAAAAAGCCAGCTCCATCGACCCGCGCGGCACGCACCAGATCGTGCGGAATGCCGACATAATAATTGCGGAAAAAGAGGGTGGTAAAAGCCAAACCATAGATGATATGGACCATGACCAAACCGGGGATCAGGGTACCGGCAATATGCAATTTTCCCTGTACCCAGGCCATCGGCAACAAGATGATCTGAAATGGAAATACGGTGCCGAGCAATAGTAGATAGAAAATGATATTGGCGCCACGAAAACGCCAGTGGGTCAGGATGTACCCGTTGATGGCGCCAATCGCGGTAGAGATGATGACCGCCGGAATTACCAGCTCAAACGAGTTGATAAAGAACGGATGAATGCCCTGATTGCTGGCGCCGATGGTGGCCCCACTCCAGGCATGTCGCCAGGCGTAGAGGTCAAACTGCCGGGGCAGAGCTAGGATGCCCTGATTGTAGATTTCCGGCATGGTTTTGAAGGACGTCACCAGCATGATGTAGAGCGGTAATAGAAAAAACAACGCGGCAAGCGTCAGAAGCAAATAGATCGGCAAACGGCGCATCAGACTTTCCTCCGTGCATCGAGGATCACAAAGGGAACCACCACCACCATCATGATGGCCAGCATGATCAAGGCGCTGGCTGCCCCCACCCCCATCTCGCCGCGCTCAAAGGAAAAAACATACATGAAGATCGTCGGAACGTTGGTGCTGTAGCCAGGGCCGCCGCCGGTGAGCGCAATGATCAGACCGAAGGCCTTGATGGCCAGTCCCGCGCTGAGGATAAACGCCACAAAAAATGTCGGCGCCAGATTGGGGAGAATCACTCGTCGATAAATGCGCAGAGTCCCAGCACCGTCGATGCGTGCCGCCTTGACGATATCGGGACTGATGCCGCGCAGGCCGGCCAAAAAGATCGCCATCATGAAGCCGGAAGTCTGCCAGACGGCGGCGATGACCACGGTGTAGATGGCGAAGTTTGGATCATCGATCCAGGCGAACTGGAAATGGGTGAAGCCCAGGGAGCGAACGATCGCCTGGACGCCAAAATTGGGGTCGAGCAGCCAGCGCCAGGCGACCCCGGTCACCACGGCGGAGATGGCCATGGGGTAGAGAAAGACCACCTGAAATAGGCGCTCCCCACGGATCCGCTGGTCGAGAAGAATGGCGAGCAGGAGACCGATAGCCATGGATATGGCCACATACAGCCCGCCGAAGATTCCCAGGTTGCTCAGGGAACGCCACCAGCGGCTGCTGCCGAAGAGGTCGTGATAATTGGCAAGACCAATGAAGTGGTTGCTGGGTAGAATCGTGGATCGCGTCAAAGATAGCCACACGGTCCAGAGAATGAAGGCGTAGATGAAAAAAATGGCTGCCAGTACGGTAGGCGACAGCATCAGACCCGCTATGACTTGGTCCTTGCCACCGACACGCTGCATCAATGAATGCGCCATGAACCTCCCCTTTTTGTGATGGAACGGCATCCCGCCGCGGCTGGGCGGGATGCCTGCGCTCTACTGCATTTCCTAGTCCTGGCTCTTGGCTACCTCTACGCGCTTTGTCATTGCCGCGGCGGCCGCCTGGGGGCTCTCGTTGGAAGTATAGAACTGATCGAGAGAGTCGATGAAGGCGCCAGTTGGCGGACCATAGGTCGACATGTTCTGCGAGAAGCTTGGCACCAGATTATGCTCCTTGCTGGCGGTGAGAAACTGCGCGCGCGACTTCAACTGGCAGGGGTTATAGCCCGTCAGCGACACATTCATCAAATCGGGGATCGAGCCCTTGTATTTGTTGAAGAGCAGCTGGAACTTGGGGCTGGTCATGGTCTCCGCCAGTTTGATCGTCGCCTCGCGTCCAGCGGCACTATGCTGGCGGAAAAAGATAAAGCTATCGACATTGTAGATGAAATCATTAGCAGTACCGGGGAAGGCGACACAGCCAACCTTGGGGCCACCCGGAGTCACCCCCAGAAATTCGAACTGACCATTGGCCCAATCGCCCATGATCTGGAACGCCGCCTGACCATGGGCGACCAGGCCGGTATCGTAGTTCCAGGTGCGTCCCGCCAGCGACTTCGGAGTGTATTTCTCGATCTGGCGCAGACGCTCCAGGGCCTTGACCATGGTCGGGCTGTTGATGGCCTTGGCATCGAGCTTGACGAAGACGTCGCGATACCACTCCGGTCCCCCGGTTTCCAGAGCAATAGGATCAAATTCCGTGGCAATCATCCAGCCATTGCCCCCGCCGGCCATTGGTATCATCCCCTTGGCCTGTACCTTGGCGAGGTCGGCAATCAGCTCATCCCAGTCCTTGGGTGGCGTCTTGATGCCGGCCTTGGCAAGCACCGCGCGGTTGTACCAGAGCCAGTTCAGACGATGCAGATCCATTGGCGCCGCGACATAATTCCCCTTGTATTTCATGTAATTGTCGATTTCTGTCGGAATATTCTTATCCCAATCGCCCGCCTTGGCGGCGGCATCGACATTGGCCAGCAGCCCCGTATGCCCCCACTGCTGGATCTCTACCCCCTTGATTTGCGCCGCCCCGGGCGTCTCGCCTTCCATCAGACGGGTTTTCAGGATGGTACGCGCCTGCGCGCCACCACCACCGGCGATTGCATCGTTTTTGATGTTCACCCCCTGGGCCTTCATCATCTGCACCAGCACATTCATTGCCTTGGCTTCCGAGCCGGCAGTCCACCAGTTGATGACGCTCAGGGAAGTCTGGTCGGCCAGGGCGGGTTCGGCAGCCAGCGCGGCAAAGCCCAGAATGGCGAGGGCAAGAGCCCGTTTTGCAGGTTGTTTCATGATCGTGTTCTCCTCTGTTCGTCTTAGAAGTGATATTTCAGATAAAAACGGTTACTGAAATAGGGATTGTGATACTGCGGATAGTTGGCCTGGTTCTGGGCGACAGAGATGTCGGTATAATCGGCCACCGTCAGGCCCTGCAGCAAACTCGACAAGTTGTAAGAGAAGCCCACGTCCATGGACCAGAGCTTCTGGTTGGGAACCGCCTCGCCAGTGGGGAAGCCATACGCGCCGTTGTAAGAATAGGCGCTGCCGCCGTAGCCATAGCGCGCCACGTAGCGGATGAAGCTGGCGTTGACCAGCAGCTTGTGCTGCAAAAAGCCAAAATTGCTGGCAATGCCATAGGCATATCCGGGGCCAAAATCGGAGATGCCGGTCTGCATGGTAGTGGTGTATTCCGTCCCGCTCAGGTCATTGTAGGGATGGATCAGGCCGCCATGGCGGAAGGAGTTGTAATTGATGGGACTGTAATTGCCCACCAGCGCTACCGTGTCATGTTCAGTACCAAATTCCACGCCGAGTCGGCCGCCATAGATGTGCGCGTCGACGGAATTGGCATTGAGAGCATGGAGAAAATTGGTACCGGCGCCAGAATTGCCCTCGGATATCATCTGAAAACCGGCCAGAAGTGCCAGATTTTGCTCAATGGGAGCGGAAAAATTCGCCTGTCCGTAAAACATGTTGGCAAAGCCGTAGAAATTATAGTCCCATAGCTGGACGGCGATATGATTGCCTAGGAAAGGCGTTTGGTAGCGCAGGCCGACGGTATAGAAGCCATTGGTATGGGCATCGGTGTAGCGGTTGCCCGTGGTGAATGTCGACCTAAACCGAGGGGCGTAACTAAACTCCCGGGCAAACATCACACTGACGGTGGCGGGCGAGCCACTCAAGGTCAATGGCCCATTGCCGGCCCAATTATTAACCAGGCCCTTAAATATACGATATCATTATGGTATACTCAGGGTCATGGAACGGATAGATGTGCGTAAATTGACGGTAGAAGGGCGCAAC
>NZ_JBYCKU010000008.1:0-10546 GCF_057473545.1 Acidithiobacillus sp. TH-A67 | reverse complement strand
ATGATGGACCCCCGCGCGACTCCGGTAGCCTCACTCACCCGCTTGACACCGCCATGACCCAGCACCTTCGCTTCTACTGCCGCATATAGCCGTCTCTGCCGCTCATCCAGTATCCCTTCGAGCGCTTGGTGTCGAGCGGCTATCAGTGCGTCTGCTTCCATGAGGCAAGACTATACCCGCTATATAGTGAGTACAATTTATTTATTTATGAATACTTAGTGGACAATTACCATCCTAGAGTCACTGACCTTTTTCTCGCACTAAAGCCAGAACACCACGACCTTCTGTGGCTTGTCCCCTTTTCTGCGGCTGCGCTGTTCGATGTGTCCCGTGATCTCTCCGCCGGCGTCGAGCTTTTGTAGTACGGCATCGCGGTTGCCGTCTTTACGATAAAGCCAACCGATGGGCGTTTTCGGGTGTCCTCCAAGCCAGATCCCCACTGCATCCCGATCATAGGGATTGCCCGTATCCCGAGAAATCCGAACCTGGTTATCCGATGGGATACCAGACAGGCCAGAAGCTTCAGGGAACTCCTGGTTAAATGCAAGATTTGAAATTCGTCGCATGGTTACCAGCTATAGCTTGAGGAACCAGTCATCGAAGCATTGGCCCCGGGCCAGTCGCAGTCCAATGTTGCCATGCAGACTGTAACAAAAGCATCTTTGAACATCGGGTATTCCTCCATATCAGAATCCGCCTGGGTATAGATCAAAGAATCTGGAGATACCTGAAGAGGCGCACCCGAGTCCGATCTATACCTGGCTAGGAATCAGACTCAGAGAGAGGGTGAGAAGGATGAACTACGGGGAAATCGAGATCCCAGACGGTCTGCTTTGTGGGAGAGCTTTTATCGAGGACGGGGCGCCAGACCTGCTCATCGCTGCAGCTTGGGCCATAAATGGGTATCAGTGCTCTGTTGACCATTTGCTGCAAGCAGAACCAGAGGAAGATATTGATGATGCGGAGTGAATCAAATCTCAACGCGATCCCGCAGGATCTGCGTAAAGAGCTTTCCTTGCTTGCCGACTTGCTTCCGGAACGGAGCCCATTGCCATATACAAAGGCCAAACTCCTAGTGCTGTCTTGGAGCAAGATCGGCCAAGATGCCCTGGCCTGGGCCGGAGCAAACCTGGTCATCAAGCTTGATCCAGCCCCCTACGAATCCGAAGATCCGGCATATGGCCCCACTCCCATGCAGACGGTGAACCGGTCGGTTGACCTTTGGAAGCCGTTCTCACCTGAGCACTGGCGAGAGCATATGCGAGGAATGAGCCTATTCGACTTGGCTGTTTACTTGAAACTGAAGGTAGGAACGTGGGGAACAACACCGATGGCCCGCCGGCGGCATGTCACAAAAGATCGGCTTGATGGTCTTGGACTTGGGTGTCAGATTCACCCTGCCAACTCGACTACCTCGCTCTTCATATGTGGCGAGCGATCATTGCTGGAGATTATCGAAACAGACCTTGCGGACCAGATCAAATAGGCTCTACAGGTAGAATCAGAAATAGCTAAAGCCTTCTACAACTGAAAACTCGCCTTTGTTTTACAATGGAAATATTTTGCCTTGGTCTGCCATTTTGTAGAAAGTATCCGCGCAGGAATATGCTATAAATACATGGCGTAAGCGAGATTGTAGGGCTAGAATGGGGTTCAGGTGGTCGGAGGTTCAAATCCTCTCGCCCCGACCAATGCAATAACCTGTTTGTCTATCCGGAACTGCCAGATTCCTGCTGATTTTCAAGCCGTTATTCTGCCATCACTCTTCGTTTCCGGTATCCTCGTCGTTCTGCATCTGACCTCATTTCTCCCTCTCGCCTGCCGGGGCTACTGAACTGCCAGGATCGGAACTTTCTTCAAGTTCTGAGACGTTGTCAGTGGCTATCTGACTCCCTTGGCTCTCACCGAGGGCAGAGCAAGCGATTGTCATAAAAAATTCACAAAAAGTTCATAAAACTGTCACATTGCTGCGTTATGATGCGAGTCTCAAGAAAATATCTGTGGACCGCCGACTATGCGCAATCGCTATCTTCTATGTTCCGCCCTAGCCTTGCTACCGCTGTACGGTCACGCCGATACCCTGGCGCAGATCATCAGGAATGGTTCTGTGAGTGGGGACATTCGCTCCTATTACTTCAGCAAACTATACGGCGCACCGAAGAAGGAAAATGAGGATGCCTACAGTCTGGGCGGTATTCTCAATGCCCGGACCGGGAGCTTGGACGGTTTCAGCGCTGGGGTGAGTTTTTTTACTGCCAATAGCCTGGGTACCCACGGCAGCGACAGCAAAAACGTGGATACCACCCTGATGGGCATTGCGCCATCCATCAATGCCTTGGGCCAGGCCTATTTGCAGTATGAGATGCCCAAGCGTCTGCTCATCCGGGTCGGCAATCAGGTCATCAATACCCCGTGGATGGGACCGCGCGACTCCCGCATGTTGCCCCAGACCTTCCAGGGTGTATTTGTCGAGCTGCAGCCTTTGCCGGGCCTGAAGATCGAAGGCATGCGCATCTTCCGCTGGAAGAGCCGGACCTCCGACGATTACTATCGCGACAATCTCTATTACCCAAGCAACTATGACGAAGACCCTCTGTACGGGGTGAAAAAGGTGGGGCTCAAGGCGGATACGCCGGCCAGCAATGGCACGTTGGCGTTTGGTGCCCAATACTCTGCTATGGGCGCCAAGTTGTCGGCTTGGTACTACAACTTCTATCAGTTCGCCAACCTGTTCTATGGCAGCGCTCAATACGGCCTGAAGATGGGCAGTGTTACTCCCTACCTCGCGGGACAGTTTTTGCGGGAGTGGGAAAGCAGCGGGATTCTGCAAAATTACCACGCGAAGCTCTTTGGGCAAGAAGGGACGGTGAACGCCACTCTCTGGGGCCTGAAGGCGGGAGTGAAGATTCCCCATGCCAATCTCTTCTTTGCCTACAACCAGCTCAACCCGCACGCCGACAGTTTCGGCGGTGGTGCCATCGTTTCCCCCTATGGCAATTATACCGCCATGTATGCCTCCTTCATGACGAACAATCTTCTGGCCTTTGGTCCCGGGCATGCCTGGCGCCTGGGTGCAGCCCTCGACGCGTGGCAAAAACAGATCCGTTTCCTGGCCGGCTTTGCCCACTTCGACACCAATTATGAGGGCAAAACCGATGGTGTGTATCTGGATTTGACCTATTTCCCCATGCAGGTCAAAGGTCTGAGCATTCGCGACCGGGTGGCCATCGACAATGGTCTGGCGGCCTATGACGGCCATTCTTTTATTTATAACCGCCTGATGCTGCAGTATGCCTTCTGACGCGCCGGCGGGGCTGCAGATCGAGGGCTTGCAAGTCGAATTGGGTGGGCGACCCATACTCGCAGACGTCCATTTGCAGCAGGCGGCGGGTAGCTACGCCTGTCTGCTGGGAGAATCCGGGTCGGGCAAAAGTACTTTGCTGGCGGTCATTGCGGGCCTGTTGCGTCCGCAACGAGGAACGATTTCTGTTCATGGCCAGCAGGTGAACGGGGATGGCATCTTCATCGCCCCAGAGCGACGGCAGATTGGCATGGTGTTTCAGGACGCCGCTCTCTGGCCGCACCTGACCGTGCTCAAGAATGTACTCTACCCACTGCGCGCGCGTCGGCAGGCGGTAGACAAGACCCGGGCCCTGGCCCTGTTGGAGCGCATGGCCATACCTGCCGCCGCTGCTCGCCGGCGACCCCACGAGCTTTCGGGGGGACAACAGCAGCGTGTCGCCATTGCCCGGGCCATCATTGCCAAACCCCGCATCGTGTTGCTGGACGAGCCGCTCTCGGCGCTCGATCACGGCGTGCGCGAGAACTTGCGTGAATTTCTCCACGAGCTCTTTGCCGAGGAAGGCATCACGGCCCTGCACGTGACCCATGATCCGAGCGAGGCCTTTTATCTGGGACACCGGGTCGGCGTTTTGAATGCCGGCCATCTGGAACAGTGGGACAGTCCGGAGAGCTTATACCAGCAGCCGGCGAGCCTGGTGGTGGCGCGCCTGGGTGGTTCGGTGCGGGCCCTGCATGTGCCGGTTTTGCAGCATGCGGGAAAGCAGGCCCTGATCCACTGGGAAGGTCGCCGCTGGCCGGTACCGGCATCTGCGGGGTTGAATGGCGCGACGCGCGCCACCCTGCTGTTGCGGCCAAACGATCTGGAAATCGATAAAGCACCCAGCGATGCCCCCGAGGCAACGGTGCGCCATGCTCACTGGCACGAAGGCCGTTATCTGTTGACGTTGCAGGCCACTGATGGCCAGGAGTTTCTCGCCCAGTCCCGCCGGGGGGATCTGGGACCGCGCCGGTGGCATCTGCGCCCCGATCACGGTTGGTGTATTCCCGTGCAGTCTTCCGCAAACGACCGATAGGAGTGCTTCGATGAAACGTCTAGTGATTGCCCTGCTGGGTCTGGGTCTGGCCAGTGCCGCCCATGCCGCTACCCTCACCCTCTACAGTGCCGCCCCGGCTACCCTGGCCAAATCCCTTGCCGCCGCCTTCGAAAAGAAGACTGGGGATCATGTCGAGGTCTGGACCTCCAGCACCGGCAAGGTCATGGCGCGTCTGGCCGCCGAAGCCAATCATCCCCATGCCGATGTCGTGATGGTCGCCGGCTGGTCGGCAGGACTGGATCTGGCGAAGCAGGGAATGGTCTACCCGTACCATCCGGCGGCTATCGAGAAGACCCTGGTCAAGCCCGCTCAGGTATCCGCTCCTTTCCTGCCCTATGGCCTGGATACCGTATCGATGGTCTTCAACACCAAGGCCCTGCCTGCAGGTGCCAAGTTGCCCGATAGCTGGTTTGCCCTGACCCAGCCTGAGTGGAAAGACCGGATTACGGCACCGAATCCGCTGTTATCCGGCACCGCTTCGAGCTTCCTGGTGGCGTTTGTGGATCGGTATGGCAACAAGGCCTGGCAGTTTTTGCAGGATCTGAAGGCCAACGGCACGGTATGGCCGGGTACCAATCATGCGGCGTTGTTGCCAGTACTCTCGGGCGAGCGCAGCGGCATGCTGGAGTGTGTGGGGCATGCCGCCGTCGCCGCCAAGGCGCAGGGCAATTCGGTCTCTCTGGTCTATCCCAAAGAAAGCACGATCGTCATCCCACGGCCGATCATGATTCTCAAATCTGCCCCGGATAAGAAGCTGGCAGAGCAGTTTGTCGACTTTGCGATGTCTCCGGCGGGGCAAAAGCTGGTCGCCAAAAACAATCTCTATCCTGCCCTGCAAGGGGTTCCGGCCAAGCCAATCATGGCCAAGATGGGCAGTTTCAAGGTGAGCTCCGTCGACTGGGCGAAACTGGCAGCGACGCAGCCTGCCGTGTTGGCGCGCTTCAAGAAGGATATTCTGGATCAGTGAGCCGCCTTTTCAATCATCTGCTGGTCTACCTCATCCTGGGGGTGCTGGTTTTAGCCCCCCTGGGGGCCATCATCTACGAGGCGCTGCAGCCGAGTGCTGGTCAGGTGCATGGGATCGCCCTGCTGCAACTCGGGGTCGACCAGCAGTTTCTAAAGTCCTTGTCCGGAACTCTGGGGATGGCCGGTCTGGCCGTCCTCTTTTCCCTGCCCATGGGGCTGGGCCTGGCCTTGCTCTTGTATTTCGTGCCACCGCGTCTCAGCCCCCTCTGGGAGGCGCTGATCCTGATTCCGTTTCTCATTCCTCCGTATCTGACCGCCGAGGCCTGGAGCCTCTTGACCGGACCCGTAGGAATGATCGAGCAGCTGACTGCCTGGCAAGCGTTGGGCACAACGCTCGAAGAGTTTTTGTTCTCGCTGGCCGGCATGGGCATGGTGATGGCCCTGCATCTCACTCCCTTGGTCTATATCCTGCTGCGAGCCGCCCTCGAGAATGGCAATCCGCGCTTGCTACAGGCAGCGCGGGTACATGGGTCCTCGGCCCTGGGTGCCTTTCGTTTGGGTATTCTGCCGCTACTGTTGCCCGCGCTGGCCGCAGCAGGACTGTTGGTCTTTCTCGACACCTCGGCAGAGTTTGGCGTGCCGGCCCTGCTGGCAGGCTATGCCGGAGTGCAGGTGCTCAGCACGAGCATCGAGGGGGCCACCAACGTCTGGCCGGTGGACCTACCCAAGGCCTCGGCCATTGGCCTGATCCTCTGTGCCCTGGGGGTGCTGGTCTGGTTTCTCTACCGGCCACTGGTGCGGAACAACGAGGGACGCATCCAGCGCCGTGCGCCAGCGCGCCGGGTATGGTGGAGTATCTTGCCGATTTCGATCTTTGCGCTGATCGGGATGATTCTGCCGTTGGCTGCGGTGGTTGCAGTTTCCCTGGAAAAGGCCCTGAGCGTGGGACTGCGGGGGAGCAATTTTACTTGGCACCATTATCACCATGTGCTCTCCCACAGCTCTTCTGGCCTCTCAGCCCTGGAGACCAGTCTCAGACTCTCCGCCCTGGTAGCGGTGTTTGGTATGGCATCGGCCTTGCTGGCCGCTAATCTGGTCCGCAAGGGTGGGCGCATCGCTGCCCTCGTCGATCTGCTGGCAACGCTGCCCATGGCCATCCCCGGCGTGGTGCTGGCGGTGGGCATGATCCTGTTCTGGAATGCCCCCTGGAACCAGCTTCCGGTCTTTGGACATCCAATCATCCTGGCCGTGGCCTATGCGACGGGAACTTTTCCCTTTGCCATCCGTTATGCCCGTACCGGTCTTGCGCAAATTCCCCCGCGCCTGGAGCAGGCGGGCCGGGTCCACGGCGGCTCACCCTTGCACTCGGTCTTGCGGATTCAGATACCTTCGCTTTGGCCCATGCTGGTGGGTGGAGCGACGGTGGTGTTCGCCCTGTCGATGCGGGAGCTGGTGGCCTCACTGATGCTGCAGCCGGCGGGCGTGCAGGTCATTTCTACCTATATCTACGGAAATTTTCGGCAGGGAACCATTGGTAATGGTATGGCCCTGTCGGTCATTGGCATTTTCAGTTCGGCGCTCATTCTCGGTCTGGCCCGGGGAGCGCTACTTCGTCGCTAAAACCATCAGGAGAAGCATCATGCCCTGCCGCCGCCCTGTACTTTCTTTTTTCGCCTTGACCCTACTGACTGTCTTACCCTTGGCAGCCCAGGCCGTCCCTGCTGAAATCATCCTCGTGCGCCATGGCGAGAAGATCATTCCTTTTCAACTCTGATGCCATTAGTTTCTCTTTGTCTATACTGTCTTCACCGTAGGCCCAGTCGCCGTTTTTGCCACAGGGCGTAGGGGGGGCAGGAATCACCAGCAGCGCCAGCAACGCGGCGCTGAACATGCCGCCCACCATTGGCGCGGCGATACGCTTCATCACATCGGCATCGGCACCATGGCTGAACATGATGGGTAGGAGGCCGCCCACCACCAGGGTAAAGGTCATGGCCAAAGGCCGTAGGCGCAGCATGGTCCCCTCGATGACGGCAACCTGAAGGTCATGCCAGTCCTGCAAGGCGCCGCGGGCTTGGTGACGGATGAGGGCCTGATCCAGATAGAAGAGCATCACCACCCCGAATTCCGCCGCCACCCCCGCGAGGGCGATGAAACCCACCGCCACTGAGAGTTTGTAGCCGAGCCAGCAGCCGCCTACCAGGGACAAGGGCAGGATGAGCAGGATGATGGCCACCTCGACCCAGTTCTTGAAGCTGAAGTAGAGGAGTAGGGCGATCAGGAGAATGACGGCAGGAATGTCCAGTTCCAGGCGCTTGGCGGCCTGCTCCATGACTTGATACTGGTCTACCCAGGAGAGGGTATAAGCTCCCGGAAGATGGGCGGCTTGCGCAATCGCGGCCTTGGCGCGGTCGGTGCGGACGACGATGTAGCGGCCACCGGTGATCCGGGCCGCATAGGCGCTTTGGGTGCCGGGGACCTTCCGCAAAACCGTTTGGATTTCCTGCCCCAGGCTGTACAGGGTAGCGAGATCCGTTCCGCCGACTTTGATGCCTAACGGCGTCTGGAGACCGGTAGTCAGCATATCCACCCACCCCTTGAGCGGCTGCGTCCAGATGTTGGACAGCCCGGGGATCTGCAGGGCTTCGTTCATCTCGCTTTATAGCTTGTGCATGGTCATCCTGGCGGGCCACTGGTCGGGATTCTTCAAATTCACCACCGTATCGAACATGGACAGAGGCGATTGATCCGTCGCTGTCTGAGCCCTCCCCGCCTCGCCGAAGACCGTCTCCACCTCGGGGAAGGTATTGAGGATGCGGTCCCTCTGCTGTAGGAGCGCGGCCGCTTGGCCGATGGAGACCGCTGGGTCCTGGGTAACCGGCATGTAGAGCAGCGTCCCCTCGTTCAGGGGCGGCATGAATTCCGATCCCAGGCGATTCCAGGGGTAATAGAAGGTGGCCGTGAGCAGCAGGGCGATGACCAGCATTATCCAGGGGGGGCGTAGGGCACCGTGGATTACCGGTCGGTAGAGAAAAGCCAAGGCCCGGTTCAGAGGGGGGTTGCTTTCCGGGAGAATGCGTCCGCGGATGAACCAGGCCATGAGGGTGGGCACCAGGGTTACCGAAAGAATGGCGGCGGCCACCGAAAATGTCTTGGTGAAGGCGAGCGGTGCGAACAGCTTGCCCTCCTCGCCGCCCAGGGGTCGACGCCGGACTCCTTTTCGAGATGCTTGTGCATATTCTCGATCATGACCATGGGGGCATCCATCATGACGCCGATGGCGATGGCGATGCCGCCTAGGGACATGATGTTGGCGGGGATCCCCAGAAGCCACGTGATGAGGAAGGCGGCCAGTATCCCCAGCGAGGCATCCTCCAGGTCTTTTAGTGAACGGATGTAACCCGAGGTGCGGACGATATAACTCGCTTCTCCCATGTCCACCACCGAGCTGCTGGTCTCCCCGTTAGCGGCCCGGATGGCGGCCTCCACCTCCGGCAGGGTCAGGTTGTAGGCGAGGAGTTTCTGCGGGTCCACCACCTGGTACTCCTGTACATGCCTCCTACCGTGGCCACCTCAGCGACACCGGAGATGCCCTGCAGCTCGTACTTGAGGAACCAGTTCTGCATCGCCGGATGGGAAAATGTCACGAAGCTGGCCATTGCCGGGGCTGGGAAGGCCATTTCAGGAAGCCTCAAGCCCCCTGGCGCATGACCTTCTGCACAGATGGATATGCATTGACCGGACATCGCCCCGGCATGCGGGCCCATGTCCAGAGCACCCTGGCAATGAGGCATGGCTGTCATGGGCATGCCTGGTATACCAGCGCAGGAAACGCCGAACGGCATGGCCACTGCGGCATTGCTCATCCATGTTCCGAGGAGGAACATGGCCAGCAAGGCGAGCAGGGGAAAATGTCGACGGATTCTCTGCGTATCGATGTCAGGAGGTTTTGGTCAGCCGATGGCGTTGAGGGCAATGTCGAGCTTTGCTTTTTGCTCGGCGAAAGTGCCATAAAAAAGGTATTGCCAATGACGGTGATGGGCGCTATGCGCACTCCGTAGCGCGCCTTGGCCTCGTCGGCCACCCCGGGGATGGTGATGTCCCTCTCCTCGAAGGCCAGTTCGCGGTCTCCAAGGTAGCGTTTGACGGCGGCACAATCCGGGCAGCCCGGACTGGTATAGAGCACTATCTTGGTATGAGTCATGATCTATCCTCCCGCTTCAAAGGCCATATTGCCGAGCGCTGCACTATTCCATGATGTCATTCGCCACTTGCCGTGCCGTCCCCGCAACCGATCAGCCGGCTACGCTATCGCGCACCCGTAGCAGCCTGGCACGCACCGCTTTACTGAGAGCGGTCACCTGCGGGTTGTCGACCATGCCGAGCACCGCAGCGGGGTCCATGAAAGCCACCATGACCTGGCCGTCGGCTTCTTCCCGGACAATGACGTTGCAGGGTAGCAGCAACCCGATGTCGGGGTCGGCTGCGATCGCCTGATGAGCAAACTGGGGGTTACACGCCCCTAGGATCTTGTAGGGCCGCGAATCAATCCCGAGCTTGGCCTTGAAGGTTGCGGCTACGTCGATCTCGGTCAGTACGCCGAAGCCTTCCGCTTTGAGGGCCTCCGTAACTTTTGCGAGGGCTGCCGGAAAAGATCCGGCGGTCGTGGTGGAAAAGGCATACATCGTCATGAAGTTGCTCCTTAATATCAATCGCGATTGCCCTCAAGCACCTGGCATTGCGGTCGCAGGCCGGCTACCCCTTGTCATAGCGGCTTGAGGCGCCTCCTTCTAGTCTTCGATGGCTATCTTAGACCTTGAAGTACGCTCCGGAGTCAAGGTGTGAAATTAACCCAAAAGCGCCTGGTAATCGGCCTGGGTTCGGCTAATGTGATAGGTGTTTTAGGACCATATCCGCCAATCAGCCAAGTGCCTGCTGCAAGAAAGGAGGGGCGGATTCAAGTTTGAAGCACAACACCTGCGCGTAATTCACTGACTTGTTGTGCCATGACTTCGGCGGGGGTCCGGAATCCTAGCGGCTTCCTCCCGGCAAAGGCGGAGCCCGCCAGTCGGAAGCGAGTCTTGCATGGGGCCGGTAACGGACCTCTTGAAGCGTAGACAGCGGGCACTAACGCCGTGTGGTAGCCTCGAAATCATGATCGCCGAAGTCTTCACTGTGCTGGT
>NZ_JBYCKU010000007.1:0-3973 GCF_057473545.1 Acidithiobacillus sp. TH-A67 | reverse complement strand
AGGCCTCTGCCCCGATACTGCTTGACTAACTTCGAGAGATCCAGCTGCTCAATCACCTCCACAATGAACCGGGCCAAATGCCCCTCGGGAAGCCAGTCCTCCATGGACGGAGGGAGCAGATAGGAAGTCTTGCGGTCGGCAGAAATGAAATGGGCCATGTCGCACTCAATCAATTGATTTATAAGTTATTATACCTTATTGAGCCCAAAGGGTAAATCCGACGGGCTGCTAGCCAGCTGGGTCGTGCGCGGTGGCGTACCTACGTTGGCGAATCTCCGTGAGGACCCGGCATGGCGCAGCAAGCGCCCGGGGAGCTGAAAAAGCCGCCACGAACCGTCGCGACGCGCGTAAGAGGTCCTCCCGGCACTGCGCGCGGGTCGCTGCGATTTTGCACTCTTGATGGAATCTTAAGTTGCATGAATTTTGCTTTGCTCAACATGACAATGGCGTCCTCGCTTCGGTTCTACGGAAGCGAGGCTTTCTTTTGTGAGCTGTTGAGGACTATGGAATGAAAACCGATGCTGAACTCTCGCTGGGCTATGTTGCCCTCGCCGATAGCGCGCCTTTGCTAGTTGCACAGGAATTGGGTCTATTTGCCCGCGAAGGACTACGTGTACGCCTGCAATGCGAACCCTCCTGGGCCAGCCTGCGCGATCATCTCCTCTTTGGCGAGCTGGTAGCGGCACATGCTCTAGCACCATTGCCGATGGCGGCCACCCTCGGCGTTGCCTCTCCCAAAATTCCGGTAATAACCGGATTGGTCCTCTCGCTCAATGGCAACACCATCACCGTCAGCCAGCGTCTGTATAGCGAGCTGTTACAGCGGGGCACTGCAGCGACCGCCGATCCTGCTCGCATGGGACAGGCGCTACGAGAACTTACGCGCAGCCACCCCAGTCTCCTGCCGCTACGTTTTGCCGTGGTATCACCCGTCTCCAATCACCATTATCAATTGCGCCACTGGCTACGCGCAGCCGGTCTCGAATTACACAGTGAAGTCGAGATTGGTGTGGTTCCGCCGCGCTATATGGTCGATGCCCTACGCAAGGACGAGATCGATGCTTTTTGTGTGGGTGAGCCTTGGGGAAGTCTGGCCGCCATGGAGGGGGTCGGACAACCCATCGTTAGTAGTTATTCTCTATGGAACAATGTGATGGAGAAGGTTCTGGCGGTGCGCGAGGATTGGGCGAAGCGCGAACCGGCCCTTCATCAAGCCCTGCTGCGCGCCCTGATTGCCGCAGGCCGTTGGCTGGATGATGCAGCGCATCGACAGCAGGCCGCGCGGTGGGTAGCCCAGGCCATCGCCGTTCCCGAGGCCGCGCTTGCTGCGGCATTGCAGGGAACCATACCCGGCATGGCTGGGCAACCCGATGGCCATGTATTCCACCGCTACGCGGCACAATATCCCTGGCAGGAACACGGCCTCTGGCTAGCAGAACAGATGCGTCTTTCTGGACAATGGCCGACGGCGACCAGTCCCAGCGCCGTGGTGGAGCGGGTCTATCGCGGCGATCTGTATCGATTGGCGGCAACGGCCATGGATGCTCCCATTCCGGTCGATGAACAGTCGGGTTTCGGCATCCATGCAAGCCCCTGGAAATTGCCGGGAGTTGCGCGCGACATTGCGATGGGTACGACGCAAATTTTTGATGGCAGTCTATTATTGCAAAGACCTAGTTGAATCGTTGTCTTGACCCATAATGAGGCCCCAAAAGCGGGCGTATGCACTACACTTGTGCATTATACAAAGGCCAGCGCCGGCGCAGTCACCCTCCGAATCTTCAGTGCAACTCATTATTTTTACGTAACTTTACAGAAAATTTCTTGTTGATCTCCATTATGGCATGATTTCTGCTTGATTAAGCTAGAGCATCACTCAACGCTGAATGATGACACGGGACGATGGCGTTCCTGACCGGTAGCGGTCGGGGACGCCTTTTTTGTTGTGCGCATGATCGGAGGATCAAACGAATGCAATCCTTGCTTTCACAACTACGTGCGGGAAATCGGCGCGCCTTGGTCGCCAGTTTTCTTTATTTTGATACGGGTTTTACGGTATGGCTTTTGTTTGGGCCGCTGGCGCCATATATGATCCAAAGTCTGCATATCACCCCCATGCAGCAGGGTTATCTGGTCGCCATTCCCGTGCTGTCCGCTGCAATTTTGCGCATTGGCTTCGGCAATCTCTACCAAGCCATGGATGGGCGCTGGCTGGCCTTGATCGGGGTGGCACTTTCGGCGATTCCCCCCTTGGTCCTTTCCATCTACCCGTATACGCTCAGTTACGATGCCCTGATTTTCCTGGGTGTTTTGCTGGGCGTTGGCGGTGCCAGCTTTGCCGTCGCCCTACCCATGGCTGGCAGCAATTATCCTCCCAAAATCCAGGGAACGGTGTTGGGCATTGCGGCGGCGGGCAATATCGGCGCCGTCCTCGATGGCTTTCTCTTTCCGCCCCTGGCCGGACAATTTGGCTGGACCCATGCTGCGGCAGCGGTACTTCCCTTGTTGGGCCTCGCCGCAGTGACCCTGTGGTTTTGGGGCAAGGATTGCGCTCCCAAAACTGGGAAGGTGGCACCGGCGGCCTGGGGTTGGGGCTTGACTCTCGTCGGTCTCGCGATTCTGGCCGTTGCTACCCCGCGCGGCTGGCTGGGGCTGCATGGCAAAGCGGCGCTCCTGATGTTGCCGGTCTATGGCGTCCTCCTGTCGTTGCTCTTCCTGCCGCGCCGCTACTTTCCGGTTCTGCGCGAGCGGGACACTTGGGCGTTGATTTTGGTCTACGCCATTACCTTTGGCGGCTTTGTGGGCATGTCGGCCTTTGTCAGCCTGCTGCTGGTGACGCTCTACCATCTGCCCAAGGTAGACGCCGGTATGCTGATGGGCCTCTTTGCCTTTACTGGTGCCATTCTCCGTCCGTTTGGCGGGCTGATCGCTGACCGCATTTCGGGAGCGCGCGCATTGCAGTTTTTCCTCGCAGGGATCTGCCTCATCGATGCTGCTTTTTCTCTGTGGACGCCCACCCTGGCCGTCAGCATCGCCCTTTTCCTCTTTCTCTATGCGGCATTTGGTCTCGGTAACGGCGCCACCTTTCAACTCGTACCCCTGCGCTGGCCGGAAAAGACCGGGCTGATGACCGGCATCATTGGTGCTGCCGGTGGTATCGGTGGTTTCTATTTGCCGGTAATTCTTGGAATCGCCAAGGAAGACACCGGGAGCTATCACTGGGGTTTCGGGATTTTTGCTGGACTCAGCGCAACGGCATTGCTGCTGATCGTGGGCTTGCGCCGCCAGTGGCAGACCTGGGCCAAGGTTGCCTCCGCCCATGGTCAGTGCATGCCTTCGCAAGGGCAAGCTCCCCAGGCATCCGCCATCGCGGACTGAAATCCTCCTGCTGTCACCTTCCAGCGGCGTTCGCGCCGCTGCCAGCCCCCCCTTGTCTGGAGTAAGCCATGATCCAATTCTCTTTCCGTCACCAGATCATCGCCGCAGCCATGGTGTCTGCAGTCGTCTTGCCACAGAGCGATGCCTGGGCTGATCCCATTGTGCAGGCCATCAGCGCTGGCAAGGTCAGTCTGGATTTTCGTCCGCGCTATGAATTCATGTCGCAAGCCGGCAAACGTGACGCCAACGCCTTTACCGTACAAACCTTGTTAGGGTTGAAAAGCGCCCCGATTGCCGGTTTCAGCGCTAACCTGCAGTTCATCGATGTGGCGGGAATCTTCAATGATTACAACAGTCTGCGCAATAGCAAAACTGCGTATGCTGTCATCCCCGACCCCGAAGAAGCGAACATCAATCAGGCCTATCTGCAGTACCAGGGCTTGGGCGGGCTACTGGTCCGTGCCGGGCGCCAGGAAATCAATCTCGACGACCAACGTTTGTCAAAGCACATTAGAAATGTCCGGTGTTGGGCAAGATAGAGATGTCCGGTTCTCCTGGGTATGGATTACTTTCCAGGACGATCTACGGTGGGGTA
>NZ_JBYCKU010000006.1:0-18566 GCF_057473545.1 Acidithiobacillus sp. TH-A67 | reverse complement strand
ATCCCCACCGCCAAGCGATGTTCGTGCGGGGCGGTAGACTGCCCAGGTTCGGCTATTTGTAACAACGCCATGCAAGCTCCTCAGCGCGAGTGGGCTTCAGGCGAAATCCCACCGCTCTTCGTATTGATCGATTTCTGCGAGAAATTTGCGCAGATACTGCCACTCCTGCAGGAGCGGGGCAATGCGCCCGGCCTCGGGCGCAGTGAAGGACGCAGCAAGCTGCTCCTCGATTTGTTTTTCCTCCGCATGCGCCTCGGCGCGCAGCCGCTCCAGAGCCGCCTGATCCCGCACGGCTGCGGCTTCTTCCAAGGCCTCACGCCGCTCCATCTGGCGCATCAGGACTTCTGGGTCGCGCAGGCTGCCCATCTCTTCGCCCAAGGCGGACTGGCCAAAGTGACGGGAAAAGAGGTAATCGCCGCGACGCAGCGGATCACTCAATACCGCCTGCGCCTCATTGAGGCGTGTCGTCCACTCCAGCGATTGCCGTTGCGTGCGTCCATCGGCCTGGGCAAAACGATCGGGATGGACAGCACGCAGACGCTCAAGTGCAGCCGAGCGCAACGCTGCCGGATCGATGACGAAGCCCTCGGCCAAGCCCAGGATGGCAAAGAGGGAGAGAGACGGATCGCAGGGCTGCAAGGCCCCACACTGCGGGCAAAGGGCCGCGCCCGACTCCATCTCCGCCTCGCAGACAGCACATCGGGTCATGTCAGACGGTAAAGCTCTCGCCACAGCCGCAGGTATCCTTGACGTTGGGATTGTTGAAGCGGAACCCCTCGTTCAGGCCCTCGCGAGTGAAATCCAGCTCAGTACCGTCCAGATACAGCATGCTCTTGGGATCGACGAAGATCTTGACGTCATCCTGTGCGCAGACGATATCTTCCGGCTGCGGCTGATCGACAAATTCCATGACATAAGATAGGCCGGAACAGCCACTGGTCTTCACGCCGATGCGAATCCCCTGTCCTTTCCCGCGCTTTTCGATGCTCTTGCGCACCTGCCGCACTGCGGCGGACGTCATCGTCAGTGCCATCGCTCCACCTTAGTGGGTTTCGCTGGAGCTAGCGCCGGACTTCTTGCGATAGTCCTCGATCGCCGCCTTGATTGCATCTTCGGCCAACACAGAACAATGAATTTTGACCGGTGGCAATTCCAGCTCTTCCGCAATCTGGCTGTTCTTGATGGTCATCGCTTCATCCAGGGTCTTGCCCTTCACCCACTCGGTGACCAGAGAACTGGAGGCAATGGCAGAGCCGCAACCGTAGGTCTTGAACTTGGCGTCTTCAATGATGCCTTGCTCGTTCACCTTGATCTGCAGGCGCATGACGTCGCCGCAGGCCGGCGCGCCGACCATACCGGTGCCGACACCTGCATCTTCCTTGCCGAATCCACCCACATTCCGGGGGTTCTCGTAATGATCAATTACCTTTTCACTGTATGCCATGATTTGTCTCCCGTTATCTCAGAATCAATGTGCCGCCCACTGCACGGAATTCAGGTCGATGCCTTCCAGGTGCATCTCCCACAAAGGCGAAAGCTCCCGCAATTTGCCGACCTTCGCGGCCACCAGGGCGATGGTCTCGTCAATCTCTTCTTCGGTGGTGTAGCGGCCGATACCGAAGCGGATGGAACTGTGCGCCAACTCGTCGGACTTGCCCAATGCACGCAGCACGTAGGAGGGTTCCAGACTGGCCGAGGTACAGGCTGAACCGCTGGACACCGCGATGCCCTTGAGTGCCATGATCAACGATTCCCCCTCGACGAAGGCGAAACTCAAGTTCAGGTTGTGCGGCACGCGATGTTCCATATCGCCATTGATGTAGACTTCGTCCACCCGACTCATGATGCCCTCAAGCAAGCGATCGCGGAGCTGCCGAATGCGCCGGTTGTCACTTTCCATGCTGCGGACGGCGAGTTCCGCGGCAGCACCCATGCCAACAATCTGATGCGTCGGCAAGGTACCGGAACGCATGCCACGCTCATGGCCACCGCCGTGAATCTGCGCCTCGATCCGCACTCGCGGCTTGCGCCGCACGTAGAGGGCACCGATGCCCTTGGGCCCGTAGATCTTATGGGCGGACAGACTCATCAGATCCGCCTGGATGGTCTCGACATCGACCGGGACCTTACCGAGCGCCTGCACCGCATCGACATGAAAGATGATCTTGTGCTCGCGCAGGATCTTGCCGATCTCTTCCATTGGCTGGATCACGCCGATTTCATTGTTCACGAAGAGGATGGAAGCGAGCACCGTATCCGGCCGCAGAGCTGCACGGAAGGCCTCGAGATCGACCAGACCATTTTCCTGCACGTCGAGGTAGGTGACCTCGAACCCTTCTCGCTCCAGTTGCCGACAGGTGTCGAGAGTTGCCTTATGCTCCGTGCGCAACGTCAGGATGTGCTTTCCTTTGCCAGAGTAGAAATGCGCGGCGCCCTTGATGGCGAGGTTGCTGGCCTCGGTCGCCCCAGAGGTCCAGACAATCTCCTTGGGATCGGCATGAATCGCATTTGCCACTTGCGCGCGAGCGTTCTCTACCGCCTCTTCGGCAGACCAGCCATAACTGTGCGAACGGCTTGCGGGGTTACCGAAGTTCTGCGTCAGGTACGGCAACATCGCCTCGACGACCAGGGGGTCGACCGGCGTCGTTGCCTGGTAATCCAGATAAATCGGCCGCTCCCGTACTGCCGGGCTTTGTACTACATCTGCCTGCACTGCACTCATATTCACCTCACTTCCCCATGGGCCGGACGTTGCTGACGCCCGCGCTCCGCCATTTGTATCGGCATAGAACCTTGCTGCTGCAACTTTTGTCGCTGTTCGCGAACCAGTTGCGCAAGGGTGATGCCACTCAGGAAACGGCTGATTTCCTCTCCCAGCGCTTCCCAGAGATCGTGGGTCAAACACTGCTGACCCTCACCCTTGCAGCACTGCACCGGATCGCCGCCGCAGTGGGTGGTGTTGATGGACTCATTTACCGCGCGGATGATCTCATCCACCGGTACATTCGTACCCGCTGCACCGAGGCGATAGCCACCGCCTGGACCACGCACACTCTCCACCAACCCCTGCTTGCGCAAGCGCCCAAAAAGCTGCTCCAGGTAGGCCACAGAGATCTGCTGACGCCGGGAAATATCCGCCACCGTCACCACCTCGTCCTCAGCATGCAATGCAAGGTCGAGCATGGCGGTTACCGCGTAGCGACCTTTGGTCGTCAGCTTCATCTCTGTAAACCTCCTGGTTGGGTAAGTATCCTACTATCCCTACTGAATTAGTCAACTATTCTGCGCGGGGGTTCCCTCACCCAGCGTTTCCGGGAAACACTCCGGGCTTTTCTCAATCTGAATGTCGTTTGCCTGGGGCCTCAGCTCGGCCAGTTGGGCGCGCAGCTCGGCCAGCTCTTTGTCCTGATGGTGCATGTGTTCGAGCATACACTCCACCGCCCGCGCGACGGGATCGGGCATCTGCCCGGTCAAACCGTAGGCCTCAAAGTGACGGTCATCGGCGCCGCTCTTGTTCACAACGCGCCCCGGGATGCCGACCACTGTCGCCCCCTCGGGTACGTCTTTCACCACCACGGCATTGGAACCGATGCGGGCATTGTCGCCCACCCGAATGGGCCCGAGCACCTTGGCACCGGCGCCAACAATGACACCGCTACCCAGGGTGGGATGGCGTTTGCCCGGCTGCCAGGAGGTACCGCCCAGGGTGACGCCGTGGTAGAGCGTGCAGTCGTCACCGATCTCTGCGGTCTCGCCAATGACCACTCCCATGCCATGGTCGATGAAGAAGCGGGCACCGATCTGCGCGCCCGGGTGAATCTCGATGCCGGTCGCCCAGCGGGCGATGCCCGAAAGAATCCGCGCGAGGAGGCGCCAGCGATGACCCCAGGCCCAATGCGACACGCGATAGAGCAGCAGCGCATGCACCCCTGGGTAGGTGAGGAGCAATTCAAAGCGATTACGCGCCGCTGGGTCGCGCGCAAAAATGGAATCGAGATCATCACGTAGAGACATCAATGTTCCTCAGGTGCTGTGCGCGTCGCCCAGCGCGAGATTTCCGTGAGGATACCGCGCAGGATGTCGACTTCATTGCGGCTTGGGTGAGCGCGATCAAAGAGACGGCGCAGGCGGCGCATCATGTGTTCTTCCCGGGGCGCCTGCAAAAACCCAGAGGCCAGCAACACCGTCTGCAGTTGGCCATAAAATCCTTCGCGATCGGCGACACTGGCCTCCAGTTCGGGCAATCCGTCCGCCACTGGGTTGGAAGACCTGCTCGCCATCTGTAGTTCATAGGCGATGATCTGCACGGCCTGCGCCAGATTGAGCGAGTGGTAGAGATCACCAGTAGGAATTTGGATCAGGGTCTGACAGAGGTCCAGCTCGGCATTGCTCAGACCACTGCTCTCACGGCCAAAGAGTAGCGCCACCGGCGCCTGCGCCGCTTGCGTCACCATCGCCAACGCCGCTTGGCGGGCGTCCAGCTGTGGCCACTGAATGTGACGATCGCGCGCCGTGGTGCCATATACGCGCTGGCAGTCGCCAATGGCATCCTGCAGATCTTCATGCACCTGCGCGTCCACTAGAAGATCCTCGGCGCCCGAGGCCAGAGCCGTGGCGTCGGGGTGAGGAAACTGACGAGGCCGCACCAGCGCCAGTTGGGTGAGACCCATGACCTTCATCGCTCGCGCCGTCGAGCCAATGTTACCCGGATGGCTGGGCTCTACCAACACCACGCGGATCTGCGGCAGCACGGCCGCACCGTGCAGGGTGCCCCGCTTTTCTCTATACTCGTCCATATCTTGAATTCCGAGCCAAGGTTGTCATGCAACATCCCATTCTTGTAACCGCGATCCGCGCCGCCCGCAAGGCCGGCGACATCATCAGCCGCAGTATCGACCGCGTCAACGAAGTGCGGGTCGCCAGCAAAGGCCCGCACGATTTTGTGACGGAAATCGACCAACGGGCCGAGGCGGCCATTGTCGAGATCATTCAACGGGCCTACCCCGAGCATGGCATCCTCGCCGAAGAGGGCACGCGCGTCGAGGCTGCGGAGTATGAGTGGGTCATCGACCCCCTCGACGGCACCACCAATTTCATACATGCCGTACCGAGTCTCGCCGTCTCGATTGGCGTGCGCCGTCATGGCCGGATGGAGCATGCCGTCGTCTATGACCCGCTGCGCAATGAGCTCTTCACCGCCAGCCGTGGCGGCGGTGCCCACCTCAACGATCGACGCCTGCGCGTCAGCCAGCGCAAAGACCTCGATGACAGCCTGATTGCCACGGGCTTCCCGTTCCGGGATTTCAGTTATCTCGACCAATATCTTTCCATCTTCAAAAACCTGATGCAGAGGACTGCCGGCCTGCGCCGCGCCGGTTCGGCCGCCCTCGACCTCGCCTATGTAGCTGCAGGTCGTTACGATGGGTTCTGGGAGTTCCACCTGAAACCCTGGGACATTGCCGCTGGTACCCTGTTGATTCAGGAAGCTGGTGGACTGGCCACTGATTTTCACGGCGAGCAGAACTTTTTCGAATCGGGAAATATCGTCGGCGGCAATCTACGCATTCACGCGCTGCTGCTGCAACAGATCCAGAAAGAACTGCCCGCTGCGTAGATCTCAGGCCGGGTCCTGCAGGCCCCGGCTGCCCACCCAATGGCGGGCGAAATGCTGCGCCACCCGGCCGCTGCGCGAGCCCCGTTGCAAGGCCCAGCGCAGGGCCTCTTCCCGCCATTCGTTTTCGCTGTCGTCATTGTTCAGCAACTGCAAATGCTGGCGTACAATGGCGAGGTATTGTTTCTGATCGAAGGGATAGAAGCCGAGCCAGAGGCCGAAGCGTTCCGACAGGCTGATCTTTTCTTCCGCCGTCTCGCCAGCGATGATCTCCTCGCCGTGGCGATGATACTCCTCGTTGTCAGAAAAATGGCGCGGCAGAAGATGGCGACGGTTGCTCGTGGCATAGAGCAAGACATTACTCGGGCGTGCTTCCACTCCGCCATCCAGCAGCGATTTCAGGGACCGATAGGCGGGATCGTCGGAGCCGAAGGAAAGATCATCACAAAAGAGCAGAAAGCGATATTTTTCTTCCGCATCCGCCTCAGCAATGGCAGCCAGGATCTCCGGCAAATCCAGAATGGCCTGACTGTCGATCTCCACCAGACGCAGCCCCTCGTCTGCGTAGGCATGTAGCAGCGCCTTGACCAGCGAGGATTTGCCGGTGCCGCGCCCCCCCCAAAGCAGAGCGTCATTGGCTGGCAAGCCAGCAACAAACTGGCGGGTGTTGGTCTCCAAGGTCTTTTTGATGTCCTCGATCCCCAAGAGGCTATCGAGGCGCGGCAGGTCCAGCCGCGCCAGCCCCTCCAGATGGCCGCCAAGGCGTTGACGGCGCCAACGCGCGGCCCGATACCGCCCAAAGTCGGGCAATTCCTTCTTTTGCTGCTGCCCGAGGGCCCGCAGCAACGGCTGCAACCACTCTTCCTGTTCCACTAGGCAAACTCTCCTACAGATCGGTACACTGGTATGCTCCACCCTACCCGTTTTGGTCTGTTCATGAAACTGTTGATCGATTTTCTGCCGGTGATCCTGTTCTTCGTCGCCTACAAGATCCACGGCATCTACTTTGCCACGAAGGTTCTCATCGTTGCCTCGGTATTGCTCATGCTCTGGCAATGGCGGCGCCAGGGTCGGGTGGAGAGCATGACCTGGATCTCGACACTATTGATTCTGATCTTTGGTGGCCTGACGATCTATTTTCATAATGACACTTTCATCAAGTGGAAGCCCAGCATTCTGTATTTTCTCTTCGCCGTCGCCCTGCTCTGGACGCACTGGCGCGAGACACCCCTGCTGCAGCGTCTCATGGGGGCGCAGCTGCCGGTCGCCCTACCCAATCACTTCTGGCGTCGACTGAACCGCTATTGGATTATTTTTTTCATCGTCCTGGCTGCCCTCAACCTGCTCATTGCCTACACCTTTCCGACGGCCATCTGGGTGGATTTCAAGCTCTTTGGCCTACTGATTCTTACCGTGCTCTTCGTGATCTATCAGGCGATCCTCATCAGCCGTGCCCTTCCCCCCGATGCCCTGCACGGCAAGGATTCGCAGTAAGCCGGCCTGTGCTAGACTGAGGCATTACTTTCGGGAGAACAGGCATGTATTACTGTATCATCGGCATCGACAATCCCAATTCTCTGGAATTGCGCAAACAAGTGCGCGCCGAGCATCTTGCCCGCCTGCATCAGTTGCAATCCGAGGGACGCCTGTTGAGTGCGGGTCCTTTCCCGGCCATCGACAGCGAGGAGCCCGGCGAGGCTGGTTTCACCGGCAGCCTGATCATCGCCCGTTTCGATTCCCTGAGCGACGCCCAACACTGGGCTGCTGCCGAGCCCTATCTCAGTCATGGCGTCTATGCCGACGTTAGCGTGCGTCCCTACAAGGTGGTGTTTTGATGAACAAGGAAACGATCGAAAATGCCGTGCGCAGCGCCCTGCAGCCGCAGGAGCTGGAAATCCGTGACCGCAGCGAGGCCCATGCCGGACATGCTGGAGCTACCAGTGACGGTGGTCACTATGAGCTGCGCATCGTGAGTGACAAGTTCACCGGCCTGAGTCCCCTTGCCCGGCATCGCTTGGTCTATGCCGCCGTTGATGGCATTGGTGAGAGCATCCATGCCTTTACCCTGCAAACCCTGACGCCCGAAGAAGCCCAGGCACGCGCCCAGAAGCGGCCGCAACGACGCACGATTTCGCTGCACTCCTAACGCTGAGGCGATGATCAAAAGCAGTTTCGTTCGCCATTTTCGCGAATCGTCGCCGTATATTCATCGCTTTCGCGGACAAACCTTCGTCCTCAATTTTGGTGGCGATGTCATCGCTGACGGCCACTTCTGGAATATTGCCCAAGACATTGCCCTACTCAACAGCTTGGGAATCAACATCGTGCTGGTCCATGGCGCCGGGCCGCAGATCGACGCCGCCTTGGAGCGCGACGATCTCAGTTCGCAGCGGGTGAATGGTCGTCGCATCACCACCGAGGAGGTCATGGAGCGTCTGATTCCGGCGGTCGGCGGTGCCCGCCTGCAGGTAGAAGCCATGCTCTCGGAAGGGCGTCTGGATTCGCCCATGGCCCACGCCGGATTGCAGGTGAGTAGCGGCAATTTCATCATCGCCCAGCCCATCGGTATCTTGGAAGGGATCGACTACCAGTATACGGGAGAGGTGCGGCGCGTTGCCGTCGAGGCCATCCATCGTCATCTCGCCGCCGACGAAGTGGTGCTGCTCTCCCCCATTGGGGTTTCACCGACTGGAACCCTCTTCAATATCCGCGCAGAAGATATCGCCGTGGCGACAGCAATCGCCCTGAAGGCGGCCAAACTGATCTTCTACGCCGACTTTCCGGGCGTGCTCGATAGCCGGGGAGAACTACTACGGCAGATCGTCCTGTCGGAGATCCCTGCCCTGCTGCAGAGTGAACTGCCGGAGGCCATCCGCGAGCATCTATTGAGTGCGGAGAAGGTCTGCCGCGCCAGCGTGGAACGGGTACACGTCATCCCGCGCAAAGAGGACGGAGCCCTGCTGCGCGAGCTATTCACCCGAGATGGCCTCGGGACGATGATTTCCCGCGATCCCTTCGAACACCTGCGTCCGGCAACGCGCAATGATATCCCCGGCATCATGTCCCTGATTCGCCCCCTGGAAGAAAGTGGCGTGCTGGTGCGCCGTGGACGCGAGCGCCTGGAGCGCGAGGTGGAACAGTTTACGGTGATGGAACGCGACGGCAAGGTGATCGGCTGCGTGGCGCTCTACCCCTACCCGGAATACGGGATGGCCGAGATCGCCTGTCTGGCCGTAGATGAGCAGTACCGCGAGGAGGGCCGCGGCGAGCAGCTCTTGGACTATGGCATCGCGACTGCCCGCAGGTTCGGTCTGAACGAGGTCTTCGTACTCAGCACCCAAAGCAGTCACTGGTTTCTGGAGCGTGCCTTTCGCCGTGGCAATCTCAAGGAATTACCCATGCCAAAACAGGCACTTTACAACCTGCAGCGGCGCAGCGGGATCTTTTTGCGCCGTCTGCGCGAGGAATAAGTGCAGCAACTGGCCTAGTCTGCGGTCGATGGCTCCACGATACTGGCCGCGTCCTCGCTTTTCTCTGCTGACACGTGGTTTCTCGCAACCGGCAACAATTCCAGCTCCCGATGATCGACGCGCGGGGTAGCCGCATATTTTCCGTCATAGCGGTAGACTACGGTACAGCGCTTGGCGACAAACCCCCCGCGCTCCATTTCGCTGGGCTCCAGATCGAATTCGAGGACGATGTCGCGACTGGGGAGATCGCCTACATCCAGCTCGCGCGGTAGATCGGAGATGTGCACAAAAGCCGAGCCATAGGGAGAGTCCTCCTGGCGCGTATCGGTCACCCAGAGATGGCTGCTCAGTTCGCGCTGGAAGCGGATAAAACCAAAGCCACGGTCTACCTCCCAGCGGCTGCAAATACCGCGTACCCGCGAACCAAACTCGCCCCAAGATACCTTGCCGTCCCCCCGCACGGGCAGCAGTCCGGGAATGAGATAACCGGAATAAAAGGCATCGGCCTCGTGTTGCAAGTGCAGGGAAACATTGCGAAAGCCCAGCACCTCTACCCGACAGCCGCGATTTTGCAGTGCCCGTACCACCTGTAAAAAATCGCCATCACCGGTCACCAGCAGCACCTGATCCAGGCGTTCCGACTGCAGCATGACATCAACGGCGAGATCGAGATCGGCATTTGCCTTGGCTACCGCATTGCCCTCGTCATCGGTAAACCAGCGCACCGGCTTCTCGATGATCTTCCAGCCCAGATCGCGCACTGCCTGCTGATAGGCGCGGATCCGGTCGCGATATTCACTGTCTACCCGGACCCGTTGCCCATCGACGGCCATATAGGTGTTGAGGCGAATGAGCTGTCCCGCCGTGCGGCCATCCCCACGCGCGGCAAAGCGGCGCAGGACGTCGTAGCGCATGGCATAGCCACCGTTATAACGTACGTTCTCGGCATCGACATAGACGCCGATCCGCAGGGAAGAATCCGTCAACTCAGGATTCCAGAATCGCGCCCATGGCGGCGTTGGTCACCAGCTTGCGGTAGCGGCGCAACCACGGCGACTTGAGAGGCTTTTCGACGGGCACCCAGCTTTCGCGCCGCTTTGCCAGTTCGGCATCGCTGAGCTGCACCTGCAAGCTACCAGCATCCAGATCGAGCTCGATGATGTCACCATCCCGCAGCAAAGCAATGGGGCCGCCCTCGGCCGCCTCCGGCGAGATGTGACCAATGCAGGCCCCCCGCGTAGCGCCGCTGAACCGGCCATCGGTAATGAGCGCAACGCTCTCGCCCAGACCCATGCCCATAATATTGGCGGTGGGCGTGAGCATTTCCGGCATACCGGGGCCACCCTTCGGCCCTTCGTAGCGAATCACCACCACCTGCCCGGGCTGCACCTCGCCAGCCAGGATCCCCTCTGCCGCGCTTTCCATGCTCTCGAAGATCTTTGCCGGCCCGGAAAACTTGCGCATGGCGGGTATTACCGCGCCAATCTTGACGATGCCCCCCTGCGGCGCCAGGTTGCCAAAGACCGCCCGCAGACCACCGGTGGGCGAGATTGGCTCCGTTGCCAGATGAATGATCTTGCTGTCGCGCACCTGCGCGCTTTCGACGATCTCGCGTAGACTCTTGCCGCTGACCGTGGGCTTGTCGAGATGCAGAACCTCGCCATTGCGCTTGTGGACTTCGTGCAGGATAGCGGGAATACCACCGGCGCGGCCAATGTCTTCGATATGCACGGTAGAGAGCGCGGGCGATATCTTGGCCAGATAGGCCACCTTCTGCGCCAGTTCGTTGACCCGGGCCAGGGGATAATCAATACCCGACTCCCGGGCGATAGCCAGGGTATGCAGTACCGTGTTGGTGGAGCCACCCATCGCCATGTCCAGAATGAAGGCATTGTCGATGGCCTCGAAGTCGACCAGCTGGCGCATGGTTGGCCCACCGGCGCGCACCAGGGCCATGACCCGCGCCGCCGCCTCCCGCACCAGATCGCGCCGCTCGCTGGCCGTCGCCAAAACGGTGCCGTTACCGGGCAAGGCAATCCCCAAGACCTCCATCAGACAGTTCATGCTGTTGGCGGTAAACATTCCCGAGCAGGAACCACAGGTAGGGCAGGCCTTGTCCTCGATCTCCTTCAGGCGCAGCTCAGTAATCTGTCCGCGCTTGAATTGCCCGACCGCCTCAAACGCCGTCACCAGATCGATGGGCGTGCCGTCATCCAGCTTGCCGGCCTCCATGGGTCCGCCGGAGACGAAGACCGTGGGAATATCGCAGCGCAGTGCGCCCATGATCATGCCCGGAACGATCTTATCGCAGTTGGGGATGCAAACCAGGCCATCGAGGTGATGCGCCTGCACCACCGTTTCGATGGAGTCGGCGATCAGTTCCCGACTTGGCAACGAATAGCGCATGCCATCGTGCCCCATGATGATACCGTCATCTACGCCAATCGTATTGAATTCGAAAGGGATTCCACCAGCAGCGCGAATTGCCTCCTTGACGATCTTGCCAAATTCCTGCAGATGCACATGCCCCGGAATGATGTCGATATAGGAATTGGCAACACCGATGAAGGGTTTGTTCATGTCAGCATCGGTAACTCCACAGGCCTTGAGCAAAGCGCGGTGAGGGGCTCGTTCAAAGCCCTTTTTGATTGTATCGGAACGCATCGGTCACCTCGAAAAATAGGGCTCGCGGGAGAGCCTTGCTGTGTTGATGGGGTCAGTATAGAACCCTGGGCACAAAAGACCAAGGCAGGCAGATCCGGTAAAGGAAGTCCGAGTTCAGGAGTCAGCAGCGACAGTCTGCAAGCTCCGCACATAGCGCTGCCAGAGATTCAGCGCCACGGCGAGCAAGACCGGTCCGAGAAAAATCCCCAGAAAGCCAAAGGCAATGATCCCGCCCAGCACCCCGAACATCACCAGCAGAAAGGGCAGATGCACAGCGGCAGAGATCACCCAGGGGCGGATCAGATTGTCTACCCAGCTGACCACCAGGGCACCCCACAGAAAGAGCCCGACACCAGCGTAGTAGTGGCCCTGCCAGAGCAGCCAGATGCTCGCCGCGCCCCATACCAAGGGAGTACCAAAGGGCATCAGCGAAAAAATCATGGTGACGAAGGTCAACAGCACCGGCGCCGGCATGCCACTCGCCCAGTACCCCAGACCCGCCAGCAGCCCCTGGGCGACGGCCGTGGCGAAGATGCCGTACACCACCGCGCGCAGGGTATTGCCGACCGTCGCCAGATATTGTGGGAACTGTGGCCCGAGGAGGCTCGCGAACACCTCCTGCCCCTGTCGCAGAAAGGTTTCGCCATGCCGGTAGAAGACCAGACTACTGACCCAGATCATCCCCAGGCTGCCCAACGCCTTCCCTAGTCCTCCTGCAAAAATCCCTACCCGCGCTGCCCAGGCATTCAGATTCGGGCTGAGCGCACCGGCGTGGAGGCTGTCCCGCCAGGCGAGAGGAAGGCTATTCCAGATCTTGGCAAACCACGGGCTTTTTTGGATTTCTGCCAGCGGATGCCAGTGCGCGTCGGCCGTACTCCAGCTCTTCAGCAAGGCTTGCAGTTCATGGAAGAGATGAAAACTCAGAAAGAGAAAAGGCAGCAGAAATACCAAGGAGAAAAAGAGCGTCATCAAGGCAGCCGTCGGCCAGGGTGGCAGACGTCGGCAAAGCCAGTGCCGTAGGGGCCAGGTGACATAGACGATGATCGAGGTCCAGGCGAGAACACCAAAGAAAGGTGCCATGACCCGCCACACCAGGAAAGCAAAGACCGCCAGTAAAAAACCAACAATGGCAATACGCAGCAGATCGCGAACCGCAAGATCCGCGAGGTGCATGGGGTTACCTGCGGGCGACGCCGCTATCCCGCGCTGCCTGCGCCACCGCAGTAGCGACAACGCTGCGCAGGCGCGGATCCAGCGGTTTGGGAATGATGTACTCGGGCCCGAACTGCAAGGTACCTGGCGCAAGATCATAGGCCGCATACAGCTCATCCGGCACCTCGCTGCGCGCCAGGGAGGCCAGGGCCTCTACCGCGGCGGCGAGCATCTCGGCATTGATGGCGCGGGCGCGCACATCCAAGGCTCCCCGGAAGAGGAACGGGAAACCCAAAGCGTTATTGACCTGGTTGGGCAGGTCGGAGCGCCCCGTGGCGATGATGGCATCCGGACGCAGCTCCCGCGCCCGCCAGGGATCGAGCTCGGGATCGGGATTCGCCAGGGCGAAGATCACCGGGCGCGGCGCGAGGCTGGCAAGCAACTCCAGGGGGATGGCACCCTTTACGGAAACGCCGATGAGCACATCGGCATCGGCGATCATATCGGCCAGGGCCCAGCCGTCAGGTGCCAAGGCGTGGGGTCGATGCCACTCACTCAAATCTTGTCGCCCCTGGTGCAAGACCCCGTGCACATCACTAAGATAGCAGTGCTGGGCACCCAGTTTTTTCAGGATACCGGCAATGGCCAGGCCCGCCGCGCCGGCGCCGACAATGGCAACCTTCGCCTTGCCGAGCTCTTTCTCCTGCAACTCCAGGGCATTGCGCAGGGCTGCCGCAACAATGACCGCCGTACCGTGCTGATCGTCGTGAAAGACAGGAATATCGAGTCGTTCCTGCAGGGCGCGCTCGACCCGGAAACAGTCGGGCGCCGCGATGTCCTCCAGATTGATGCCACCGAAGCCGGGAGCGATGGCGGCGATCACATCGATCAGATGCTCGGCATCGCGCGCCTCGACCTCGATATCAAAGGCATCGATGTCGGCAAAGCGCTTGAAGAGGACCGCCTTGCCCTCCATTACCGGCTTGCCGGCGAGCGCTCCGACCTTGCCCAGGCCAAGTACTGCGCTACCATTGCTGATGACCGCGACGAGATTCCCCTTGGCGGTGTAGTCGTAGGCCTTTTCCGGGTCGCCAGCAATCTCGCGCACCGGCTCGGCAACCCCAGGGGTGTACGCCAGCGTCAGATCTGCCTGGGTCACGCAGGGCTTGGACGGAACGACCGTTATCTTCCCCGCCGGCGCAGCAGCGTGGTACGCCAGAGCGCGATCGCGCAGGCTCTCGCTGGCCATGGAAGAAGCTTACTTACCGTACCGCTTGCGGAACTTCTCTACCTGCCCGGCGGCAGCAACCGTACGCTGTTTGCCGGTGTAAAACGGGTGGCATTCGGAGCACAGATCGATATGCAGATCGCGCCCTGCCGTGGAACGGGTCTTGAAGCTGTTTCCGCAACTGCAGGTTACAGTCACTTCTTCATATTTCGGCTGAATTTCGAGATTCATGGCTAACACTCTGGGTTTTCAGAAAGTGGCGGATTATAAAGAGAGATGCGCCGAAGGTCTAGGGCGGCTCAGCGATTCATGGAATCGAAGAATTCCGCATTGGTCTTGGTCGCTCGCACCTTGTCCAACAGAAATTCCATCGATTCCATGGGATCCATGGGTGCCAGCAGCTTGCGCAGCACCCAGATCTTGTTGAGAAGTTCCTGCGGAATGAGCAGTTCTTCGCGACGGGTACCGGACTTGTTCAGATTGATGGCTGGATAGACGCGCTTCTCGGCAAGGCGGCGATCCAAGTGCACTTCCATATTGCCGGTGCCCTTGAACTCCTCGAAGATCACCTCGTCCATCTTGGAACCAGTTTCCACCAACGAAGTGGCGATGATAGTCAGGCTACCGCCCTCCTCGATATTGCGCGCCGCACCAAAAAAGCGCTTCGGCTTTTGCAGGGCGTTGGCATCGACGCCACCGGTGAGCACCTTACCTGAAGAGGGCACGACGGTATTGTAGGCGCGCGCCAAACGGGTAATGGAATCGAGCAGAATCACCACGTCATGCTTATGTTCCACCAGACGCTTGGCCTTTTCCAGGACGATTTCGGCGACCTGCACATGGCGGGTGGCGGGCTCATCGAAGGTCGAGGACACCACCTCACCCTTCACCGAACGCTGCATCTCCGTCACTTCCTCCGGGCGCTCATCAATCAAGAGTACGATCAGATAGCATTCCGGATGATTACTGGTAATCGCATGGGCAATCTGCTGCAACAATACCGTTTTGCCGGTCTTGGGCGGCGCCACGATGAGGCCACGCTGCCCCTTGCCGATCGGGGAGATCAGATCGATGATGCGCGCCGAAGGCTCACCATAAACCATATGATCCGACTCCAGGCGCAGGGCCTCTTCCGGAAACAATGGCGTCAGATCATCAAAATTGACCTTGTTGCGGGTTGCCTCCGGCCCCTCGAAGTTGATGCTCTCCACCTTGAGCAAGGCAAAGTAGCGCTCCCCCTCCTTGGGCGGGCGAATCTGCCCGGAAACCGTATCCCCCGTCTGCAAGTTGAAGCGACGGATCTGCGAGGGCGAGACATAGATGTCGTCCGGCCCCGCCATATACGAGCCCGATGCCGCACGCAAAAAGCCGAACCCATCCTGCAGGATTTCCAGTACCCCATCGCCATAGATGGCATCGCCATTGCGCGCATGGGCCTTGAGGATATTGAAGATCAGTTCTTGTTTCTTCTGCCTGGCCGCCCCATCGATCCCCAGCTCCTGGCACAGGAGCGCAAGCTCCGTGGCCGATTTTCTCTTCAGTTCGCTGAGGTTGACCGAGGGAGCCCCGGGAACTGGAGTGAAGGACTCCTCCTCTTCTAGAAGAAGATCTTCATTGGGGAAAGATTTGGGAGAACGTTGCGGCTTGCGGCGGGGTCTTGGAGCATTCAAAGCTGGCTATCCAGAAAGGCGGTGAGCTGCGCTTTGCTAAGTGCCCCTACCTTGCTGGCCTCGAGTTTTCCGGCCTTAAACAGGAGCAGGGTGGGAATGCCGCGTATCCCATATTGCGGTGGCGTAGCGGGATTTTCATCGATGTTGAATTTGACGACCTTCATACGATCGGCGTACTCCCCGGCAACGTCCTCAAGAACCGGGGCGATCATCTTGCACGGACCACACCATTCCGCCCAAAAATCGACCAACACGGGTTTGTCAGACTGCAGGACTTCGGCGTCGAAGGTTTCATCAGATACATGGGAAATAACGTCACTCATTGGGAGAGAGCTCCTCTGCACGGAATACAGATCAGGAATTATGCCTTGAGATCAGGGATACGAGACTTGCACATTGTTGATGTTTACTGAGCCTATACCGCTTATGCGGCTTGATCAAGACTGCAACATCCTCCAAACAACCGACAGGGCTATTGTGGGGAGCCCGTCGTACAGAAAAATAGGTGGTATACGAACACAGAGATATCATAGCGATTGCAGCGCCCGAGTCAAATTTCCCAAGACACGGCCGGCAAGGCAAAGAATTCGCGCCCCCAGACGGCGGCGTATGCGGATCCTTGCGGTACCCGCTAGACCAGGACAGGCTTCAGATTGGCCGGATCGGACCAGCTTTCCTCGCCAGTCTCGACATGCCCCGCCAATCGCCAGCGATGACTGGTTGCACGGATTTCCAGGTCATACCAATGATGGCTTTGCGCCAGCGGCCAGGAAATCTCGCGCGTTTCTCCGGGCGCCAAGCGGATCTCGCGCGTGCCCAGGCCATAGGCCTGGTCGGCAACCGTCACCCTCTGCCCTTCTCTACCCCCGTTGTGCAGATGCAGATGGAGATCACCGCTTTTCTCCGGCCAGGCATCCACTTCGAGGGTGGAAGGCCCCTCTCCGGTAATTCGCCGCAGATAGCCATCCGGCCCATACACCGTCAGCGAGAGCTCCTGGCCCTTGGGTAGAGGCATGTCGTCTTCCAGGCGATCCCCGGCGCCGATGCTGTAGTGGTGTGGCAGATGGCTGCTGCCATCCCAATACGCAGTGCAGGCAACGCCTAGGGGAGAAGGGTTATGAAAGCGCAGCCGTACCCCATTCGCCGTTGCCTCCAGGCGCAGACGGGTGTCGTAGGCCAGGGGTCGGCGACGGCGCAGCCCTGCCTCCTGCGGCGCGATGGCGATCGGCTGTTCCTCCGGCACCACCGGCGCCGGCAGGGTCGATTCGTGGTGTACCGTTGCCACATAGTTCCGGGTACTGGGCAAAGACACAAAGCGGTCATCGGGGCGGGAGAAATCGAAGGCAGAAGTCAGATCCCCGCAGACTGCCCGCCGCCAGGGGACGATGTTGGGCTCGCTCACCCCAAAGCGCTTCTCGATGAAGCGGAGCACCGAAGTGTGATCGAAGACCTCGGAGCAGACATAACCGCCCTTGCTCCACGAGGAAATCACCGTCATCGGCACCCTTGGACCCAGTCCATACGGAAGTTGATCGGGGGTATACAAGACCGGCCAGTCGGGATTGATGCGATTGTGCACCATGCCCTCGGTACTGATCGTGGATTTGCCCGGGCGCACGGGAGTGGGTGGCTGGGGCGGCGGCACATGGTCAAAGAAGCCGTCGTTTTCATCGTAGTCCAGCAGCAGTACCGTCTTGCCCCAGACCTCGGGGTTGCTGGTCAGGGCATCGAGTACCCGGGCAATGTAGATGGCCCCATAGGCCGGCGGATAGGACGGATGCTCCGAATACCCGGCGGGAACGGTGATCCAGGAGACCTGGGGCAGGCGGTCCTGCAGCACATCCTCGCGCAGGGCCGCCACGCCACCGGGCAATGCCGCCCGTTGGTACAACGGCGAACTGCTGGGGGCGTCGGCGAAGGGCTGGAAGTAGAGCAGCGCATTTTCACCAAAGTTGCCCGTCATGGGGTTGTGATCGACCTCGTGCAGCCCCTCCTGATACACCCGCCAAGTAATGCCCGCCTTCTCCAGACGCTCGGCATAGGTCGGCCAGGTAAAGGGTTTGACCCCCTTGGTCCAAAGATGCGTGTCGTCATCGATATAGGGACCGCCGCCCTTCCCTTCCGGGTCGATAGAGCCGGTGAAGAGCATGCAGCGATTGGGGCAGGTGGGACCATTGATGGACGCAAAATAGTGGTCACAAAGGGTAAAAGCGTCGGCCAGGGCATAATGGAAGGGAACGTCCTGACGCAGAAAATAGCCCATGGTCATGTCGGTCTTGTTCAGGGGCCAGGCATTCATCAGC
The DNA here is from genome assembly GCF_057473545.1 of Acidithiobacillus sp. TH-A67. Lineage (NCBI taxonomy): Bacteria > Pseudomonadati > Pseudomonadota > Acidithiobacillia > Acidithiobacillales > Acidithiobacillaceae > Acidithiobacillus > Acidithiobacillus sp. TH-A67. The sequence continues at coordinate 468 of NZ_JBYCKU010000006.1, read as the reverse complement.
CCGCCGGCCACCGCGCCATGCTGCGATGCCCAGCTATGGTCCAGGTCCTGAATAAACTGCGCCGAGGTCTTCTGGGTGTTCAAATGGAAGGGCAGGACGGGACGACTAGGATCCGTCATCCGCCCCTGAAACCAGACCGGCTGACCACCGGGCAGGGTCAGAGGAAAACGATCGTTGTAGCCGCGCACGCCACTCAGATGACCAAAATAGTGGTCAAAGGAGCGATTTTCCTGCATGAACACGACGATATGTTCGACATCCTCGATGCTGCCGCTGCGATGGTTGGCCGGCAACAAGGCCGCCCGGGCGACGGTACTGCCCAAGAACGCGGTAAGGCTCGCCCCTACCCCCAGACTCTGCAAAAACTCACGTCGTTTCATGAGTGCTTCTCCTCCAGATGCGTGAGCGCGTACGCCGCTGCTGGATAATGCCAGGCCAGGGCCTGACGAAAATACGCTTCTGCCCGCG
>NZ_JBYCKU010000005.1:0-6244 GCF_057473545.1 Acidithiobacillus sp. TH-A67 | reverse complement strand
TACCCCACCGTAGATCGTCCTGGAAAGTAATCCATACCCAGGAGAACCGGACATCTCTATCTTGCCCAACACCGGACATTTCTAATGTGCTTTGACACTCATCTGTAGCAGCATGTAGCAGCATCTACTATGATGGTCGCCGCAAAGCACAATAGAATGAACGCATGAAAGATCTTGCCCCCTCCCTCGACCGCTTGCTTGCTGAACTCGGGCAGCCCATCGTCTGCCTGGATCTGGAAACCACGGGCGGACGCCCCCAGCAGGACCGCATTCTCGAGATCGGCATGGTGACTCTTGCGCCGGGACGAGAGCCTCGGGAATGGAGCCAGTTACTGGATCCCGGTTGCTCTGTTTCCCCCTATATCACGCAGTTGACCGGGATTCACCCAAACATGCTCCGCGATATGCCACGCTTTGAGGATATCGCTGCGAGCTTGGCGCTCCACTTGCAGGGGCATATTCTGGTCGCCCATAACGCACGCTTCGACCTCGCCTTTTTACGCCAGTCTTTCCAGCGCGTTGAGATCCCGTTCAAAGCGAAGGCCGTATGTAGCGTCAAAGTCTCTCGGCGACTTTTCCCCCAAGAAACGCGTCATGGTCTGGACGCCATCATTCATCGCCTGGGAGTCTCCTGTCGCAATCGTCATCGTGCCCTGGACGATGCGCGAGTCGTTGCGGAATTTCTCCGACGCCTTGCCGACGAGCGTTGTCCCGAACTCGTGCAGGCCTGCAAACTGCAATGGGAGCAGGAATGTCTTCCTCCCAATCTCGATCCAGAAATCATTCGCAGCATTCCCAATCGGTCGGGGGTCTATCTGTTTTTTGGGAGCAATGAGATTCTCTTGTACATTGGCAAAAGTATTCACCTGCGCAAACGAGTACTGGAGCACTTCCGCAACGATTTCCGGCAGGACCGCGAAATGCAGATCGCGCAGCAGGTGGAGCACATCGAATGGCTAGAAACCCAAGGCGAGTTGGCCGCACTGCTACTGGAATCGCGTCTAGTGAAAGAGAAAAATCCTCTCTATAACCGCCAGTTGCGCAGAAAAATGGAGCTTTGCACCATAGTTTGGGCTGGCCCGGGGAGCGCAACACCGCAGATCCACTGCGGCGAGGCGATTCGGCCAGGCGTCTGCCACGGGATATTCGCCAATCGCCGCAGTGCGAAAGCTGCACTCAAGCGCCTGGCACAGGAATGGGGACTTTGCGATATTCGCTTGGGGCTGCAAAAAGGCAAAGGCGCCTGTTTTGGTTTCCAGATCAAACGCTGTCGTGGCGTGTGTACCGGCCAGGAATCTACGGCGGAGCATGATGAAAGACTGTATACCGCCCTGCAGATTTTGCAAGTCCAACACTGGCCATTTCCCGGACCTATCGGCATTCCCGAAGACGACACTGGCGCCTCCATCCATGTTTTTGATCACTGGTGCCATATGGGAATCTTACGAGAAGATACCGGAATAGTAGAAAAATTCACGGAATCGGCCAGCTTCGATGCCGATACCTATCGCATATTACTTCGCTACCTCAATCGCTCTCCGCAACAATGGATACCATTGGGCCAGGATTGGGATTGTCGGTCAAAAACGGCGAGGGAACCAATCAGCGTCCAAAGTGGTCAACAGATCGTCATTCATAACCCCAGGGAACGCCGCTATGATTCGGTTTGGAAAAGAAGAAATGCCCGCTGTTAACTGCCATGCCTGTCAGGGCAGCATGCAGGACATGGGTTCACATGGGACCTGCATGGGCGGCTTGACAGTTGGGGTAGGCGCCGCGCTGGTTGGCAGGAAAATGGCCGACGATGCAGAAGAAGCCGTCGAGAAAAATGGCGGTGCGGGTCTTCGTCTGTCCGCAATGTCATGAAATCCCTGAAATATCAGGGTGGACTCTGAGCCTTGTCTGAAACATCTGGCGTGCTTCGCAGACGACTGCTGACCCTGTGCCTGGTGCCAGTTCTGGGAGCTTTCGCTGGTAATAGTTTTGCTGCAGGAAATCTTGCAACCAACGCCAATGCCTGGCAGTGGGTGTGGCAAAAACTGGCGCGCTACGGCTACGTTCATGTTGTCTACGGCAGTTATATGGAACGCTATGGTGCGGTGCGCACGGTCGCCGCCTGGGATATTGCCGTTCCACAAAAATTGCAAGATTTATCGAACCGCTGGGGCTACTCTGCGTTAAACCCGGCATTCCGCAGTGGAGTGATCCAATTTGAACGGGCTAGCAAGATCCTGCCCGCCAATGGCATCTCTCGGGGACGAGTCAATGCGACCCTGATTGCCCGGCTGGAAGCAGGGCATATTCCCTACAACCCCTATCCGTTTCAGTGGGTCGAGGTTCGCAAAGGTCATCATCCTGAACAACTACGGATCTGGCAGGTGCCGCCCTCTACGGCAGGTGACCTCCATAGGAAGGGTCGCTGGGGCTATCATTCGGTAGTCAACACCGGAGTGTTACAGTCCACGCCAGATGGGAGTTGGCCGATATATCAGCGCCTTGCCGACACGACGATGCACGGCACTTTTCCCATCCGCGTCACAAAGACAGAATATCTCCGTCTATCGCCGGATAAACGCGGACATTATCACGGTCATCTGGTCTACTGGCAACGCTATGTCGCGCCAAATGTGCGTTTTGTCAATTATTTTTATGACGGTCGAGCAATCCACTTCTACCCGCGCAAGAGTTATGGCTGGCCACAAAGCGCCGGATGCGTAGAAATGCCCTATAAAAGCGCAAAGCATCTGTTTCACCTTTTGCATTATGGGGATCTGGTATCCGTGGTTGGGCATTACCAGCCTTTCTCTCCGCCCAAGGAGAGACTACTGCTTGCCGAAGAAGAGCTGCGCAAAAGGATCATAGAAAATATCCAGCAGCAAGCCTCCGGCTCTGCGTGAGCCTGTGGCCCACTGGACTCCCGTTTGCCAGTTGCCGGCAGAGGTCTTACCATCGTCCCATACGCCAGCAACAGCGATGACGACGATCATGACCCTATCTATCGATTCCCATCTCAACGAAGAGCGTCTTTTCCCCGTCCCCGAGACATTCGCCGCCCGTGCGCATCTCGATCAGAGCGCATACCGGCGTCTGCAGGCCGAAGCCGAGCGCGATCCTGATACCTTTTGGGGCACCCTCGCGCGCGAACACCTGCTCTGGGAGCAGGCATTCTCGCGGGTTCTGGATCAGGGCGAGGCGCCCTTCTACCGCTGGTTTACCGACGGGAGCCTCAATGTCGCAAAAAATTGCATCGACCGTCACCTGCAGGGGGCGCAAAAGCACAAGGCTGCATTGATTTGGGAGGGAGAGGATGGCAGCATCAAGACCCTGACCTACGCGCAACTGCACCGCGAGGTGAGCCTCTTTGCCAACACCCTACGCGGCGAGAAGGTCGAGGCTGGTGACAGGGTCGTTATCTACATGCCCATGGTCATCGAAGCAGTAGTAGCGATGCTTGCCTGTGCGCGCATCGGTGCTGTGCACTCCGTGGTTTTCGGTGGATTTTCCGCCGAAGCGCTCAAGGACCGTCTGGAAGATACTGGCGCCAGGATGCTGCTCACCGCCGATGGCGCCTATCGTGGGGGAAAGATCGTGCCACTCAAACGCCATGCCGATCAGGCCTTATTGCGCGAGCACGAACATCAGGTGGAACGAGTCATTGTCTTGCAACGCACCGGCACCGACATTGACATGCTGGATGGTCGCGATCTGTGGTGGCACGAGGCAATCGCCGGGCAGTCGGCCCACTGTCCTGCTCCCGCTCTTCCCGCCGAGCACCCCCTCTTCATCCTCTATACCTCGGGCAGCACCGGCAAACCCAAAGGGATTCTGCACAGTAGCGCTGGTTACCTGCTCTGGGCAAAGCTCACCAGCCGTTGGTCTTTCGACCTGAAAGAGGACGACGTGTACTGGTGTACCGCCGATGTCGGCTGGATCACCGGGCACAGCTATGTGGTCTATGGCCCCCTGGCCAATGGCGCCACTGTCTTTTTGTATGAAGGCGCTCCCATGTACCCCCAACCAGACCGCTTCTGGTCCATGGTGGAGCGCCACGGCATCAGTGTCCTCTACACTGCGCCAACGGCCGTGCGCGCCTTCATGAAGATGGGCGACAGCTGGGTCAAGAAACACGATCTCAGCAGCCTGCGACTGCTGGGGAGCGTGGGCGAACCGATGAACCCCGAAGCGTGGATCTGGTATCGCGACGTCATTGGCGGCGGGAAATGCCCCATCGTTGATACTTGGTGGCAGACGGAAACTGGCGGGCACATGATCGCCCCCCTGCCAGGAGTCAGCGCCAACAAGCCCGGCTCCTGCGCCCTACCCTTGCCCGGAATATCCGCCAAGGTGGTGAATGAGCAGGGCGAGGAAATCCGCGCCGCCGACCAGGGCGGTTATCTAGTCATCGATCGCCCCTGGCCGGGTATGTTGCGGGGCGTCTGGGGCAATCCCGAACGCTACGTTCAGACCTACTGGGCAAAGTTCGGCAACCGCTATTATATTGCCGGCGACAGCGCCCGACGCGACAAAGACGGCTACTTTTGGGTGATGGGCCGCATCGACGACGTTCTCAATGTATCCGGCCATCGCCTGGGTACAGCGGAGATCGAATCCGCTCTCGTTTCTCATCCCGCCGTCGCTGAGGCCGCCGTCGTCGGCATTCCGCATGAGATCAAGGGAGAAGCGGTATCTGCCTTCGTGATCCTCAAGGCCTCCCACAAGGGAGACGATCATGATCAGCTGAGCGCGGTGTTACGCGCGCAGGTAACTGATCTGATTGGCGCCATTGCTCGTCCCGATGACATCCACTTCGTCGACAGTCTGCCCAAGACCCGCTCTGGTAAGATCATGCGCCGTCTGTTACGCGCGCAAGCCCGCGGCGAGGAAATTACGCAGGATATCAGTACGTTAGAAGATTGAGCGAAAGATATCGGCCGAGCAATTGCAGAACTTGCAGAAAATATCTCGAAGGATCAAGATATTGCAGTCTCAAGGCAAGCAGTTCCGGAGATCCACTCATGGAAGGGAAACGCTACTGGTTTCCGGCCAAGCGCAACGGCTTCGGCTGGGGTCTGCCGCAGGTATGGCAAGGTTGGCTTGTGCTTGCTGGCTACGCCGCAGGCATGCTGGGAGCGGCTTTTCTGTTCCCTCCCAGTCACGCTCCCGTGGGTTTCTGGATAGCGGTAAGCATACTAACCGGCATTTTGGTTTCGACCTGCATTCTCAAGGGTGAGCCACCCGAATGGCGTTGGGGTGATCGCTAAGTTTTTTCTCAACTCCACGTAGCGTCAGACCAGCGTCAGCCTGGAACTCTCACCCATTCTCCACAAGCCAGAAACAGCAATAACGACCTATTACACTGGCCGTCATGCAGAGACGTTTACCCCAATCCATGCAAAGCAGACTCGGTCCGTTTGGCAAAAGCTGGATCGGTCTCGGCCTTTTTCAATAACGCCTCATATTTCCTGGGCGTCAGATGATGCTGCGCGAGGATCGCGGTAATTTGCTTGTCATAACCTTCCAGCTTTTGATGTTTTTCTTTTTCGCTCATGCTTTTATTGGAAATCACGGTATGCGCCTGCATATCGATGGGTTGAATTTCCTTCACGGCCGCGGCGAAGTGATGCAGCTCCTGCTGATCCACATGCAGCTTGGCAGGGGATGGAGACATCGGCTGGTCCGGTCTTGTCTGCGCTGGCATCGCGGTGCTGGCCAATGCCAAAGTGCTGCCAAAAATCAAAGTTGCAGAAGACAAAACACCAAGAATAATTCCTTTTTTCATGAACTCTCCTTTTTGGACTACGCTGTACATAACGAAACCAGACCGTAACAAGGATAATCATCCATTGTCAAAACTGAATTGTTAATTGTTATATATCAGGACAGAATTGTATAACTTTTCATCCTGTCAAATTTGTTCACAAATGGACTTGATTGCGCTGGCGACTTCTATAATGCTGCGTTATCATCACCGGTTTCTACTGGAATCGAAGCTGTGACAGAAAACTTTCATCCACGGCGCAGTGTATTTCTTCTCGGCAGCCTCAGCGCCTTCGGTGCACTATCCATCGACATGTACCTGCCGAGTTTGCCAACCCTGCAACAGCACTTTCAGGTCAACCAATTCGCTATCCAGCTTACCCTTGCCGCTTGACATCGACGGCCTGAGTTTCGAAGAACTGCTGGAGCTCAACCAGCGCGTGGTGGCGCGCCTGAAAATGCTCGAATCGATGCAGGCGCACATGGA